>URWR01000020.1 GCA_900551595.1 uncultured Coriobacteriaceae bacterium | reverse complement strand
GGTAACGGAGTACCCCAACGGGCTTAAAACGTCTTAAAACGCAAAATACAGCGTCCTATCCCTCCGAGGAATCATCCTCAATCATCCCGAAGTGTCGGAACGCGTCCAGAATCGCCTCACGCTTCTCGGGCGGACACTTCGGCTGCTGCTTGCCGCCCGAGCGGTCGCACTCCATCTCCAGTCCGCACTCGGCCTTCATTTGCGCGATGTTCAGGGTGCTCACGGTCAGGCCGTGCGTCTCCTTCACATACTTTCGGATGTTCTCGTACGTCGGTTGCGCCTTGGCCTCATCCAGTCCCATGTCCTTCGGGCTGACGGTCACGGGGATAAAAGTCTTCGTTGCGGATTTCCGAGATAGAACCGCAACCGTCTCTGCATGAGAAGTGTGGGGAAACATATCCACCACGGTAAGGCGTTCCAAGACGTATCCGTGGCTGAGCAAGAGCTCTATATCACGGCGCTGCGTTGTTGGGTTACAAGAGATATATACGATACGCTCAGGAACGAGACGGGCTGCACCTTCGAGGAATTCCGGCGTTGAGCCCGCGCGTGGAGGATCCATAACGATAACGTCAAACCCTTCACGTCCTTGTCGAGCATCGTGCATGTATGCCGTTGCATCAGCATGTAAGAAGCGACAGCGATCATCAAGATGATTGAGACGAGCATTGGTGCGTGCATCTCCAACAGCACCATCAACCTGCTCCACACCCACTACCTCAATGTCCTGTTGGAGACGGGCAGCGCAGATGCCTATGGTGCCAATGCCGCAATAGGCATCAAGCAAGCGCATGCCTGGCTTGAGCTGTGCTCCTTCGATTGCAAGTGAATACAGGCGCTCTGTTTGTTCGGGATTTGTCTGATAAAAGGATGTTGGCCCCATCTCAAAGACGCACCCAAGAAGTTTGTCGCGCATTCTTCCCCTGCCAAAGAGTGGATGCGTTTCATGTCCCAAGATGGCGTTTGTCTTACGCGTATTTACGTTTTGTGCAAGAGCAGTCACCTGAGGGGCGAACTTACGAATACGCCTGAGCAACTCGTTAGGATGGCGAATGTCGCGTCCATTGGTAACAAGCGTAAGCAAGCATTCATTCGTTTTCCAACCTACGCGCACAACAGCATGGCGCAAAAAACCTCTACCGCGATCTTCGTCATAGGCAGGAATGCGCAGATCACCTGCGATACGCGCAACGGCTCCTAGTATTTTGCGGGCGCCTGGTGCTTCTACTAAACAGGATGAGCAGGGCACGATGCGATGGGTACCGCGTGCATAAAATCCAGAACGCACACTACCCCGAGCTCCAGGAGCAAAGGGCGTGGCGGCTTTATGTCGATACCCCAAAGGTGTTTTCATACCAACTGGGTCAGGAAATTCCACCTTGTTCCATCCGGGCAAATCAGAAAAGAGGTCTTCAACTGCCTGGCGTTTCCTTTTAAGCTGGATGGGGTAAGGAACCGCTAACCATTCACAACCTCCGCAAGAACGGGCAATGGGACAGGTATATGTTTTGTAGCCCATAGAGGTATCCCTTTCTTACGGTTTGTTAAAACATCAAGCACACTATGGATTACAGCTATTGTGCCATGTTCAGAATACTGACGTGGTACGGTAATACCGTTGGTTTTAATAGCTTAGCGAGAAACCCTTTTCATGGCACGGACGAAGGAACCTCTATGACACAGAAACGGCGTATAGGCATTGTTGGTGTTGGTCATGTTGGCGCACATGTCGCAAATGCCCTTCTTATGCAAGGACTGGCAGATGAACTGTATCTTTGCGATATAGCCGAAAAACGCTTGGCTTCTGAGGTCCAAGATCTTCTTGATGCAATGTCGCTCTATCCAACAAATTGTTCGATCATAAATTGTGGGGTGGCATACGAACGCCTTGCAGCGTGCGACATTATTGTTAATGCGGCAGGTGATATTACCGCCTCTCTTACAAATCGAGACGGTGAACTTGAGGTTACCGTTGAGATAGTTCGCACGTATGTTGAGCGTATTACCAAAGCTGGTTTTGATGGTGTGTGGGTTACCATTTCAAATCCCTGCGATGTTATAGCTGCCGAGGTTTGGACGCTTGCCGGATGTGATCCTCGTCGTGTGGTCGGTACCGGCACCGGGCTTGATTCTGTGCGCCTGCGCCATGCAATTGCAAATAAATGCCAGGTAGATCAGCGTTCTATAAATGCAGATATGTATGGAGAGCATGGCTTTTCTCAGTTTGCCGCATGGTCACAAGTACACATTGGGGGCAGATCGTTAGACAGTTTGGCACAAGAATCCCCCCAGCTTTTTTCGTTTGATCTTGCTGAGACGGAAAAAGACGCGCGATATGGTGGGTATGTCACTATGTCGGGAAAGCAATGCACTGAGTATGCCATCGCCATGATTGCTGCCCAGCTTGTTCGTGCCATAAGCTCTAATGCTCATCTTATTGTTCCGTGCTCCACGCTTCTTACGGGAGAGCTGCATGAGCACAATGTTTTTGCAAGCTTGCCTTGTATGATCGGAGAAAAGGGAGTCGAGATGGTGCTCACTCCCGATCTCAATGAGGTCGAACAGAAAGCTTTCCATGCTTCATGCGATCATATTCGAGACAATATCGAGCGCATTCCGTGGCTTGCGGAGGCATTTCATACGGCGCTTAGCCATTTGTAAATACAGCTTTTCTCTCCGATTTATGTGCCCTCCCGCCTCTGCACCCTCCGCCGCCCGATAAGTAGTCATGTATATGCCTCGTCATGGGTAGAGTGAGGTCACGCGAGCAATACCGCGATGCGTATGTTCGTTCAATCGTGCCCTTCGCACAGAGCGATTGTTTTGTGCGAGCCAACATCTGAGGAGGCATGCATGAGTGAGACAAGCAAAGTAAAGAATGTGGTTCTCGTCGGCCAAGGTGGCGTGGGCAAGACCATGCTGGCCGAGGCAATGCTCCATCTTTCAGGACGCACAACACGCCTTGGTGGCCATGCAGGGACTAAGCCCACGCTGGATTATGACGAGCAAGAAACCAAGCGTTCGTTTTCTATCTCGACTTCAATTGCGCCGGTTATCTGGAACGGCGTTCGACTGAATGTGTTGGATGCTCCGTGCTATCCCGATTTTGTTGGCGACGCATATGCGGCTATGAGCGCATGTGAAACAGCTCTCTTCATGGTCGATGCTGCTGAGGGTGCACAAACCACCACAACTCGTCTTTGGTATGCCGCCGAAGACCTTTCACTTTCACGTGCCATCTTTGTAAATCGTATCGATAAAAGCGAGACTCCATATAGCGACGTGCTTGATGGCTTGCGCGAGCGCTTTGGCAACCGACTGGGCGTTGTTACCTTGCCTTGGGGTGTGGGTCCAGACTTCCGCGGTGTTATCGATATTCTCCATATGAAGGCGCGTCATCTGGAGGATGGAAAACCGGTCGACGAAGATATTCCTGAGGACTATATCGAGATGGCACAACAGGCGCGCGATGAGCTGTGCGAACTTGTTGTTGAAGCCGATGATGAGCTTATGCTCAAGTATCTCGACGGTGGTCAGCTCACTCAGGAAGAGCTGGAAGGCCTTATGCATAAGGCTATTTGCGAGCGCATTTTTATTCCGGTATTTGCCGGCTCATGCGTTCGTGAAGAGGGCGTTATTTCCTTCATGAACAGTGTTGCTGAATACTTCCCCGAGCCTGTTGACTTTGGTCCGGTACCCCTGGTCAATGGCGAAAAGCTCAATATCGATCCGGGCGATGACCGTCCTGTTGTATTTGTCTTCAAATCGCTCAATGATCCGCAGATGGGTCGTCTCTCATTTATTAAAGTCTTGGCCGGAACTATTAAGCCTGGTCTCGAGCTTGTGTGTGCTCGCACACGCAAATCCGAGCGCTTGGCACACCTGTATCTCATGTGTGGTCGCGAGACCAGCGATATGGCTTCCGCCTCAGCGGGCGATATCGTAGTTGTGCCGAAGCTCGACGTCATGACAGGCGATACACTCTCTGTTACCGGCAAGGTTGAGGCAGCCGCTTTCCGCTTCCCCAACTCTCTGTATCGTATTGCCATTGAGCCTGATAAGCGCGGAACGGAAGACAAGCTTTATACCTTCCTTGAGAAGAGCTGCGATGCTGATCCCACCATGTCGGTTACGCATGATGAGGAAACCGGACAAACCGTTATTTCTGCTATTGGTGAGGCACAGGTTTCCGTTTTGCTCGATCGCTTGGAAGATCGTTCAGGCATTACAGCACATACGGTGCCACTGCGTATTCCTTATCGTGAGACCATTCGTAGAACTGCAAGCGCACAAGGTCGCCACAAGAAGCAGACGGGCGGTGCTGGTCAGTACGGAGATTGCTGGCTGCGCCTGGAGCCAAACCCTGGTGCTGGCTACGAATTTGTCGACGAGGTCGTAGGCGGTCACATTCCGCGCGGCTTTATTCCTGCCATCGACAAGGGCGTACAAGAGACCATGCGCGAAGGTGTGCTTGCCGGCTATCCCATGATTGATATCAAAGTTGCTGTTTATGATGGCTCGTATCATCCGGTCGACTCCAACGAGATGGCATTCAAGACAGCGGCGCGCATCGGCTTCCAAAAGGCAGTGGCACAGGCCGAGCCAGTGCTGCTTGAGCCTATGGCTCACATGGAGATTACCGTTCCGGATAGCTATGCCGGATCCATCATGGGTGATGTTTCGGCTTCGCGTGGACGCGTAGAAGGTATGGATGCAACTGATAAGGGCCAGACCAAGATTTCGGCAACGGTTCCACTGGCAGAAGTTACCGATTACGCAACACGCCTGCGTTCGCTGTCCCGTGGTACTGGTGAATTTACACTTGAGATTTCAGGCTATGAGCAAGTTCCTCACAATGTGCAAGAGCGCCTTGCCAATGAATATGCAGAGCGCCGCGCTGCAGGTGGAAAGTAGTCTGAAGACGCTGATATAGTGCTCCTGTGCATATATAGCGAAACGTTTGTGAGCGACCAGGTCCACGCGACGTGCGTGCCTGGTCGCTTTATACTAAGGCAAAGAAGCACTGCCAAAACGGTGTGAGGCAGTGCGAGCTCGTAGTTACAATAAGGAGGAAACACACATGCTTACGGCACGTGAGGTTAAGCCTGACATCTGGTGGGTTGGTGGTATTGATTGGAACGAACGCATGTTCCACGGATACACCACTGAAGCAGGCATTACGTATAACGCCTATCTCATCATGGATGAGAAGATCACGCTTATCGATACGGTTAAACCCAAGTTTGCAGATGAGCTCATCCAGCGCATTTCTCAGATCGTAGATCCTTCCAAGATTGATGTTGTTATCACCAACCATGTGGAAATGGATCACTCGGGTGCTCTTCCGCGCATTCACGAGATTGCTCCACAGGCTCAGATTTACGCTTCAAACCCACAGGGTGTAAAGGGTATTGCTGCTCACTATGGTATTGAGGCAATCGGTGTTAAGACGGGAGATTCTATCTCCATTGGCCGTCGTACACTTACCTTTGTTCAGACGCCTATGGTTCACTGGCCAGACAACATGGTTACGTACTGCCCAGAGGATAAGATCCTCTTCTCGAATGATGCCTTTGGCCAGCACTTCGCGTCATCCAAGCGCTTTGATGTTGAGAATGATATGAGCGAAGTTATGCACCAGGCTCGCAAGTATTATGCGAACATCGTTCAGCCTTACAGCATGCAGGCCAGCAAAGCCCTTGAGGTAGTAAAGGGCCTGGATCTTGAGGTAATCGCACCTTCACATGGCGTGATCTGGACTGAGCACATTCCAGATATTCTTGCAGCCTATGAGGACTTTACTTCGGGCAAGGTAGAGGAAAAAGCCCTTATTGTGTATGACTCGATGTGGGAGTCCACAGCAAAGATGGCAAAGGCTATCTGCGAAGCCTTTATTGAGGAAGGCGTGCCGGCGCAGTATGTCGACCTTAAGCGTCGTCACGAGTCTGACATCATGACTGAGTTCCTCGATGCCAAGTATATTTGCATCGGTTCCCCCACGCTTAACTCTCAGATGCTTCCTACCGTTGCAGGTTTCCTAACCTATATGCGCGGATTGTCTCCGAAGAACGATCAGCGCGTTGGCCTTGCCTTTGGTAGCTATGGTTGGGCGCCGCTTGGTCCTAAGAATGTCGGTAAGGTGTTGGAGGAATGTGGTTTCCAGCTTCCCGTGGACACACTGACTCAGAATTGGATTCCGAGCCAAGAGGTGCTTGATGGTATCCAACAAACAGTTCGCACGATGATTGAGAATGCTCAATAAGAACTGAGAACATATGGATTTACGACAGACTGCGCGCAGGGCAAAAGCCTTGCGCGCGTTTTGTTGTGGGGCAGTTATAACAAGGCATTAATGAACAATAATTGACGTTGTATAATTTATTTATTGATTGACGGAGGGGTCAGTCATGGCCGCAGCCCACTTGAGCAGCGGCGTTTAGTCACGCAGCGGGAGCGCGCGCTGGTATTCATGTTGCAGATGTATCCCAATGCGTTACAAGAAGGAGAGGCTATGGAACCTTCAAAGGTATATTTCACCGACTTGCGCACGCACGGGCATACCAACCTGCCAGACAAGCTCAAGAAACTTGTATATGCAGCTGGCATCGATCAGATTGATTTTGAAAATAAGTTCGTTGCCATCAAAATGCATCTTGGAGAGCCGGGCAATCTTGCTTATCTGCGTCCAAATTATGCGCGCGCCATTGTAGATGTGGTACGCGAGCTTGGTGGAAAGCCTTTTATTACAGACTGCAACACGCTTTACGTTGGTGGTCGTAAGAATGGCCTGGATCATCTGGATAGCGCCTATCAAAACGGCTTTAATCCATTTCAAACCGGATGCCACACCATCATTGCCGACGGCATTAAAGGCTTAGATGAGGTAGAAGTTCCCGTTGTTGGCGGAGAATACGTCGAGAATGCCAAAATCGGCCGTGCTCTCATGGATGCCGATATTGTCATCAGCCTCACGCACTTTAAGGGCCATGAGCAGGCAGGCTTTGGTGGCGCAATGAAAAATCTCGGCATGGGCGGTGGTTCTCGTGCCGGAAAGATGGAGCAACACGCTGCAGGTAAGCCAAGCGTTGACCAATCCCTCTGCATCGGATGCCATCAGTGCGAGAAAATCTGCGCACATGGGGCCTTCTCATTTAATGAAACGCGCGAGTATACAAACGCAGCTGGGCGTACCCGTACGGTGAGTGTTGCAAGTATCGATCACAATCGTTGTGTGGGTTGTGGTCGTTGTATCGCCGTATGCAACCAAGACGCCATCTCCCCAGATTTTGACGCGGCAGTACAGGTGCTCAACTACAAGATTGCCGAGTACACCAAGGCTGTAGTTGATGGCCGACCCTGCTTCCACATTTCTTTGGCCATTGATGTTTCACCCAACTGCGATTGTCATGATGAAAATGACACGCCCATTGTTGGTGATATTGGTATGTTTGCCAGCTTTGACCCGGTTGCTATCGATCAGGCGTGCATCGATGCTGTTATGGCTCAGCCGCCCCTGCCCAACACCGTCCTCACAGAAAGCCGAGAGGAACTCGAGGCGGCAGGTGAGCTGGATGAGGCTCATGAGCACGATCATTTCTACATTACGCATCCCGATACCGACTGGAAGAGCTGCATTGAGCATGCTGAGAAGATCGGCTTGGGCTCAAGTTCATACGAGCTTATCCGCATCTAGAAACAGTAAAGGCGCACGAGACTTCAGTTTCGTGCGCTTCAATACGGACTCTACACATCTCCATATTCTCGCGTGTCTTTGCGTGAGCGCGCTATAATAGAGAACTGTCTAACCTATTGGCTGGGCAGTTCTATTCATTTATTAGGTGTGAGGAGCATATGGGCGCCAAGAGCGACGCAGGGGACTATCACAGTCCCACCTCTCGTAGTCATCAAAGCAGCGGCAAGAGGTCGTTTGCTGTGAGTGTTCGAGAGGGGGTGTCGGCATGGACGTTGTCATGAGCCTTGTTCTCACGTTTTTATTAACGCTTGCAAATGGCTATTTTTCCATGAGCGAATCGGCGTTGGTTGCCGCAAAGCGCGCAATTCTTGAGCATGATGCTGAGGAGGGCGATAAAAAAGCCAAGGCTGCGCTCAAGCTCGCAAGTGATTCCGGTCAGTTTCTTGCTGCCATACAGATTGCAATTACCCTGGTAGGCTTCTTCTCAGCGATGGTGGCATCCACCACGCTCTCCGATCCATTAGCTGCTTGGGCAACTTCGCTTGGAGCGCCTGAGGACATTTGTTATGCCGCAGCACCTTCAATAGTGACGATTATCGTTTCATACGTTTCCATTGTTATCGGTGAGCTTGTACCTAAGCGCATTGCTCTTTCGAACGCGGAAAATGTATCGAAATCAGTTGCAGGCTTTCTTACCACCTTTTCAAAGGTAGTAAGTCCATTGGTATGGCTTACAAGCGCAAGTGCTGCAGGCCTTGCCAAGCTTCTTGGTATCAAGAGCGCTGACGATCGTCAGGACGTGTCGGAGGACGAAATCCGCTATTTGGTTACCGACTCCGATGATTTAACCGACGCCGAGAAGAACATGATTCACGACGTTATTGATCTGGGTGACACGATCGCTCGTGAGGTTATGGTTCCACGCGTTGATATGACGGCTGTTGAAGACGTACAGACCTGCTCAGAGGTCTTGGCCATCATGCGCCGTACCGGCTATTCACGTATTCCGGTCTATCATGGAGATGTCGATCGCATTGTTGGAATTGCTCATATCAAGGATCTGATCGGCGCTATTTTGGACGAGGATGCTGCGGAAGATCCGGTTGGCACTCTTGCACGTGAAGCAGACTTCGTGCCCGATACAAAAGACATTATTCCGCTGCTTTCTGAAATGAAGTCAAGCCACGACCAGATGGTTATTGTCGTTGATGAATACGGCGGAACAGCGGGTGTTATTACCGTAGAGGATATTGTCGAAGAGATAGTTGGTGAGATTGAGGACGAATTCGATCCGGACAATAAATACCTCACCCAGCTGTCTGAGCGCGAATGGCTGGTGGATGGTCGTTTCTCAATTGATGACGCCATTGAACTTGGATGGCCAATTGAGGACTCAGAAGAATTTGAAACTATTGCCGGTTTTGTTCTCGATCAGGCCGACTCACTGCCCGAACCCGGCGAAGTTATCACCATGGATGGTTATAAATTCCGTGTTCAGTCGGTGCGTGGCAGGCGAATCGCAATGTTGCGCGTTACAGCGCCGGAGCAGGTTTCGGATGAAGATAAGAGCGAGGGTTCTGATGCATCTGATAAGGACCATTCAGGTGATGAAGAATCTTCGTCAGATAGTGGTAAGACTAAAAGAAGTCATCACGGAAGTGATAAAGACGCATAATGGAAATCGAGTAAGCTGCTCGTAAAAGCTCTGGCGTTTACGGAGATTTGCAGACGACAAGGAGGTGGCACCTATGCCTGAGATCTTGGACATTCAAAAAGTATCTGTTGGACCGAGGTATGTTACTGCTCGAGTTCGCGTGGCTGACGATGCTCCACTTACGACCGATCAGGACCTTATAGGTACCACGCGTATATATAATCTCATGCCTGAGATTTGCGACCATGTGTGTTTGGGCGATGAGGGTTCAACTTTCAAAGACGCTATGCCTTCGACAGAGCTCCCCCATCTATTTGAACATGTCGCGGTAGAGCTCATGGCTCGCTCTGGTATTGGCGGCGATATTTCATGTGGCCGTACTCGTGAAGTAGAAGATGGGGATGGCCGAACCTTTGAGGTTCAGCTCGACTGCCCGGACGATGTTCTCACTATCGGAGCTCTTTCGTCTGCTGAATGGATGATGCAGTGGGCTTTTGCTAATGACCCTGATGAGCCTGAGCCCAATGTAGATGCAACAGCACAAGGATTGGCCCAGCTAGTAGCATCTTTATCAGAGCAACCTGAGGAATCTTCGGACACTGAAGAAGCTGAATCAGAAGCCGGTTCAGACGAAGCAGAAGATATGACAAATACTGAGGATGAGTGAAGCTGACTTCCGTTGAGCGGGTTCGCGTATTGGTTTGCTTTAAGAGGGTATAATCCGCCACAAGATTGGTATGCGTTCCATAAAACGCCACGTAGCTTTATACCGTGGGTTGGGGAGGAGTTTTTATGAGTCAAAACGGAACCGCCCTGGGTTTTGTCTTTGGTGCAGTCTTTGGTGCAGCTGTCGGTGCGGTTGCAGGCATGTTGCTTGCACCTCGTTCTGGTGCCGAGAGTCGTGCAATGGCAGCTGATGCAATGAACGATGCCTGGGATGCAGCAGTAGATACCTATGAAAACGGCGCTCGAGTTGTAAGTTCAAAGATTGCGGATATTCGTCCCCAGATGGATGCTACCACCGATGAATTGCGCGCCAAGGTAGATGCAGCTCGCGAGCGCATGGATAAGGTTCGCTCTTCGCTTTCCAACAGTGTTGCCGCTGCTTCTGCTCAGGTTCAGAACGCCGTTTCTTCCGTTGCAGACCAGATGGGTGCTGCTGCAGATGCTGGTAGCGTAGCTGCTCAGGATGCACGCGTTGAGCCTGTGTCTGATCAGGATCAGCCTGCTGCCGATCAGCCAGAGCAGTCTGCTGAATAGTTCATGTCTTATTAGTGCAACAACCATAGCGGGCATCGTCTCTGGAGGCGGTGCCCGCTTCTTTTTTGGTGGAGAGGCAAAAATCCATGCTTAAGCTCAGTCAAGTAATGAAGGTGCCAGTTCTTGAGCAGCGATCTTCTCGTCGTGGCGATAAAACGGGTGAAGCTGGTCGTGTGGTATCGCTGGGGAAAGTGCATAACGTTGTCTTTTCACCGGACGGTATGACGGTGGTAGGGTTTCTTGTGAAACGTCCTGACGTGGCGGGAATGATAAAGCGAGAAGACCTATTTCTTGCGATTGATGCTATTGCCATCTCAGACGAAGGCATTGTGTGCACTCGAGGCAAAGACTCATTTGATGATCGTGCACGTGAGCGTCTTGGCCTTGATTGGGATGCATGCATTATCTGGAATGGTATGGATGTCCGTACTCGAGCTGGTAAAGAACTGGGATATGTAACCGATATCTCATTCAATGCGCATTCTGGGCGTGTTGGAGAAGTGTATGTATCCGATGGCAATGTTGCGAACGCTCTGGTTGGGTCATTGGTTCTAACCCCTGATTTAATCATGGGTTACTCTCAGGGCTATATGGTGGTAAAAAACGATGCGGCCCACCTCACCCCTTCTGGCGGTATGGCAGAAAAGGCTGGTGAAGCAGCCGCAAAAGCACGCTCTTCTGCACAGGATGTTGGTAAAAAGGCCGCTCAAGTTGCAGGTGAAGCTGTTGATAAGGGCTCGCGCTCGCTCGGTCGTGCTATTGGCCATGTTCGTCGAAAGGTGCGCGAAGCTACGCAAGAAGACCCTGATGTAGCCGAGATTCCAATTGAAGATGCAACAGTATTGGGCGGTGCGGATCGCTCACTTACCGACGGATCCACCCAAAGTGCATCAAAGAATAGTTCAGGCATTTCAGGTAGTAAACACACTACTTCCACGTATTCACCAGTTGGTATTGATAAAAAAGCTCAGAACCGCAAAAATGGGTCGAGCAAGGCCAAGGTTACTAAATCAACTAAGGCCACAAAGAGTAAGACGCACACTTCCAAGAAGACGTCAAAAAATGACGTTGCTCATAAGATGGGGCGTCAAATTGCCAAGACAAAAGGCATGTTCGCTGCTTTTAAAGAGGAATTTGATAAAAGCAGCTCATAGATAAGAGAGTTACGCACTGCTGTTAGGAACATGTAATGACAACGCACAACGGTTCGCATTATTCACGTTCTCGAAGAGACGTTCCGCGCCCTCATCCGCGCCATGAAGGGTCGACTGTCCGCCCGTATAGTCCCTCGCGTCATAGTAGGGCGAATACTGCAAATCATGATGCTCATACAGCGCCACATAGTGGTGCCTCTCAGCAAACGCCTGACTATCAACATTTTGAGACACTCAATGGTAATACCGCCTTGCAGAGCTACTCATATCAGAAGCGTCCTAGACAGCAAGGGCGTCCTACCAAAAAGAAGACTTCGCCACGTGTGGTAATTATCTTAGTGGCGGTGCTTATCGTAATTGTTGCTGGTGGCATATTTGCTTGGATGCATAGGCCCGTCGAGATTTTTGTTAATGACTCACGCCGCACCTATAACGTAGGTACGACGCTTGAAGCTATTTATAACGATGAGGGTCTCCAAGAAGATGCCGGCAACTTCGTAAGTGTTTCTGGCAATGTACTTGAAGAGGGAAAAGGCGACCCCTGGTCTGTCAAAGTAAACGATAACGAGATCTCTTACAACGATGCAACCGGATACAAAATCAACGGCGGCGAGAAGATTTCGTTTGATACCGGTAAAGATCGAACAGAAGACTTTGACGTAACCGAACAAGAAGTACAGCCAAAAATGCGTTTTGAAGGTACGTGGGGCAATGTTACCTATGTCTCACAGTGGGGCAAAGTTGAGCGCAAAGAAGTCCTTACGGGCAAAGTATCTGGCGAGACCTGCGATGGCGACATATTGGAAGAGGGCCAAGACTGCGTTATCACTACGAAAAATGTTGAGCCCGCTGATGGACAAAAACTGGTAGCACTCACCTTTGACGATGGTCCGAGTGACTATACCGAGCGTTATCTAGAAATCTTGAAAGAGCATGACGCTGTCGGAACGTTCTTCCTCTTGGGAGAAAATGTTGAGTCTTATCCAGAACTTGCAAAAAAGATCGCAGATTCTGGAAGCCAAATCTGCAGCCATACGCAGTCTCACCAACAGCTCAATGCCATTTCCGCTGATGCAACCCTTTCAGAAATAACAACAGCATTTACGGAGATTGAGAACGCCTCTGGTGTAAAAACAACGACAATGCGTCCACCATATGGCGCTATTGACTCTTCTGTATGGCTTGCTTCGCAAGGCACCATGAGTGCTTCAGTCATTTGGAATATGGACTCACTCGATTGGAAGCGGCCTGGAGTAGATACGATTGTTTCAAACAGCACTGAAGGAATTCAGTCGGGCTATATCATCCTCATGCATGATGGTGGTGGAAACCGCGATCAAGATCTTGAGGCATTGCCAAAGATAATCGATAAGCTGCATGAAGAAGGCTACACCTTTGTAACCGTTTCCGATCTCATGAAGAGCGATCCCGATATTCCAAGCGATGTGGCCTCTTGCAATGCTCCCATGCCTGAAGACGCTGTGTGGCCCACAGAGTTATCAAGCGAAGCCTAAGAGCTGCGATAGGAACATGACAACAGCGAGTACAGCCACCATCACAACAATAAACCAGGTGAGGAATTTCCAAAGTCGTCCATTGGCATAGGCGCCCATAACGTGACGATCTGAGGCGATACGCACCATAAAAACGAGCAGCACAGGTAGTAAAACACCATTAACTACCTGTGCAATCATCATGATGCTAAACAGATCGATGCCAGGGATAAGCACCACAAGTGCCGATAGTGCTGTTATGCCTGTAATCATGCCGCGATACACAGGAGCTTCTGACCACGTTCTGTCCTGACCTCGCTCCCAGCCAAAGGCCTCGCATACGGCGCCAGAGGTGATAGTAGGCAGAACACATGCTGCTAAAAATGAAGCGCCAACGAGGCCAACGCCAAAAAGTACTTCTGCATAAGGACCTGCTAACGGAACGAGAGCCTGCGCAGCATCTGCGGCAGAATTTACGGCAATGCCGGCGGGAAAAAGCACGCTGCCGGTACAAACAACAATGAACCATGCGATAGCTTGAGCAACAAGAGCTCCACTTACGGTATCAATGCGTTGAAGTGGAATATCGTCAGCATCGGCGGCTTTCTCTACAACATTGCTCTCACACATAAAGATCATGTAGGGAGAAATGGTGGTACCAATGTTTGCCACCAACAAGCTTACGTAGCTAGCGGAGAGATTGGGATGCGGAAACACCGTTGCGAGCATGACGTCTTGCCAGTTGGGAGCCACGAGAAATGCTGCGACAACATACGTAATAAAAACGCAGGATATGGCAAGCAGGACACGTTCAACTCGACGATATGATCCTCCCATAGATAAAAGCCATGAAGCAATCGCTGCAATAGGAACGCTAATTGCTGCGGGTACCCCAAAAAGCTGCATACCACTAGCAATACCTGCAAATTCCGAAAGGGTTACCGCGGTGTTTGAAATGATAAGGGCGAGCATCGCGAGCGCGCTTTTTCTTACGCCAAACTGCTCACGTATAAGCGAAGCAAAACCTTTGCCGGTTACACAGCCCATGCGAGCAGAGGTTTCTTGCACAACAATAAGAAGCAGGCACATAACTGGAATTGACCAAAGCATGTCGTAGCCAAAAGATGCGCCAGCATTAGAAAAGGTTGCAATACCGCCCGCATCCATACCGGCAAGCGCAGTAAGCAAGCCCGGCCCGAGTGCTCCTGCAATGGCGGCCGCTGTAAGACGACGGTGTTCTTTGGCAGTTTTGTTGGCCTGTGCGGGCGGGTTGGCTCCAACAACATGTACTGTCCGCAGGTTTTTCCAAGCTCTTAGACGTCTCACGACTTATCTCAAGCCTCCACTAAGAACTATGACAAGCACCATAAATACCAAGGCTGAACACATGAGCGCAACAGCCCTCAGTGCTACTCCGCTTGTTTCTTGGCCCTCTTCATCTCTGTGGCGAAGGACCATAAGGTATGCGGGGGAAGTAGCAAAAGAAAAGAGTGTGGCCCCTGCAGCTGCCTCAAAGCTTGCTACGAGCGGTTGCGTGGCAACGTGGGCTCCTATAAGCCCTATGCCTGCAAGAGAAACCAGGAGAACGACTGCTGCCCAAAGCAGGCCGAGTCCGATTCCGCGAATAGCAAATCCCAAAGGCGATGGAGCATCTTCATCATCTGGGTCGTGTTCAATAAAAAATGCTGTTACATAGCTTGCCATCTCATCGGAGACGAGAAGGGCAACCGGCGCTGCAAAAGCACATGCCATTCCCACTTCGGCGCCAAGTGTAATTGCCATAATACCGGCCATAACAATCCAGAAAAAGAACCACATCTGACGACGAAAAAGACGCTTAACCTCGCCGCTCTTCTCACGAGAAGAGCTATCGCTTGAAGAGCCTCCGGCAATATGAAGGTCTTCCTCGTGTTCCTCTTCGAGAACATCAAGTGCATCGTCGACGGTAACAATGCCGAGAATCTTGTGGTTCTCATCGACAACAGGCACTGCAAGCAGGTTGTACTTAGCAATATTTTCTGCTACATCTTCCTGATCGTCATCAGGATTGGCCACGATGAGATCTTCGCCGTTGTCCAAATCTCCCAAACACTCGTCCTTTTGGGCTATAAAAAGGCGGCGAACAGTCACCACTCCATCAAGGCGGCCGTCCTCATTGGTGAGATATACATAATTCACTGGTTCAAAGTCATCGTCGAGCGAGGAGATGCGAGCAGCCGCATCTGCAACCGTTGCGCTGCGCTTCATAGCGACAAACTCAGAGGTCATAATACGGCCGGCTGTATCGTCTTTATAACCTAAAAGCTGACGAACAGCACGCTGCTCCTTAATACCCATAAGGCGCAATAGGCGCTCGGCCTTTTCGTAATCAAGCTCGCCTACAAGCTCAGCAGCGTCATCTGGATCCATTTCTGAGAGCATGCGCGAAGCGTCGCCCGGATCCATATCCCCCATGATTTTGGCAGCCATCTCATCATCGTCGAGCTCTGCCATAGTTTCTGCGGCTTGTGTGTCATCGAGCTGAGCAAAGACTTGTCCGCGAAGGCGAGGGTCCAGCTGCTCAATAATGTCGGCAATATCAGCTGGGTGTAGATCGTCCAGTGTTTGGTGTGAGATAGAAAGGCGTACCTGGGATAGATCTCGATCAAGAAGATCCATGTAGTTCCAGGCGATTATTTTCTCAGGAATGTCGTTGCCAAGAGCATGAGCACAACGCATGACAAGACGTTCAAGTGCTGGAGAAATTGCACGTAAAATACCACGAATACCAACCTCTGCTCCAAGGAGACGGAGCTGAGAAGAGCTGGTATCAGAAAGTTTAAGGTCGTTTACGCGCACAACACGCATGCCGCGAGTATCAACAATCTGCTTGTTAAGCAGGTCACGAGCGATAAGAACTTCGTCAGGCTGGAGATACGAGAAGCGAATATCGGTGGCAGGAACTGAAAGACGCACTTCATTCTCATCGAAAGAAGCAACGTACTTGCGCCATGAGATCATGAACGGGACCTTGCCTGGCCCCTGGAAGGCCAGGCTGGTGATGCGCGGGAACACTTCGCCGGTGGAGATAGCGAGGTCGGAAATGGTGCCGATCTTCTCGCCCTCGACCGCACGGATGATGTTCTCCGGGTCCTTGAGCGCAAAGACAAGCACGGGAATGTGGTTGTCCATCGAAAGCGACGTGGCCGTGGAGTCCATGACCGCAAAGTGCTGCGCCAGCAC
>URWR01000019.1 GCA_900551595.1 uncultured Coriobacteriaceae bacterium | reverse complement strand
AAATTGAGAAGCAACAAACCGCCCCGATATTCTCGATCCCGCCTTGTTACGCCCTGGCCGGTTTGATCGTCAGGTGACTGTTGATCGTCCGGATGTTGCTGGCCGTGAACAGATTCTGCGCGTACACGCACAAGGAAAGCCGCTTGATGACAGCGTACGCTTTGATGAACTGGCCAAGCTTACTCCTGGGTTTACTGGAGCTGACCTTGCTAATCTCATGAACGAAGCGGCTCTTTTGGCAGCGCGCAGGCGTCTGAGCAAGATTGGCATGCCCGAGGTTGAAGAGGCCATGGAGCGTGTTATTGCAGGTCCAGAGCGCAAGAGTCGTGTCATCACACCAAAAGAGCGCACCGTTATTGCCTATCACGAGAGTGGTCATGCAATGGTTGGCCATATTCTTGAGAATTCAGATCCAGTTCACAAGATTTCAATCATTAGCCGTGGACAAGCGCTTGGTTATACCTTGCAGCTTCCTGAAGAGGATCACTTCCTTCAAACACGCGATGGTATGTTGGATCAGATCGCCGTGCTTTTGGGAGGACGTACCGCCGAAGAGCTGTTCTGCGACGACATCACAACGGGCGCGAGTAACGATCTTGAGCGTGCAACCAAATTGGCACGTGAAATGGTTACGCGTTATGGTATGAGCGAGACGTTGGGCGTTCAGGTGTTTGGTGAGGCACAGCACCAAGTGTTCCTTGGTAGGGATTATGCAGACCACCAAGACTATTCTGCCGAAACAGCCAAGCGCATCGACGACGAGGTTGAGCGCATTATGCGTGAAGCCCATGAGCGTGCCCGCGCTATTCTGAATGAGCACGCCGATCGCATGAATACCATGGCAGAGGTACTGCTTGACCGTGAAACAGTTGAGGGCGATCTGGCGCGCGCTCTGCTCGATGGTACGTGGGAAAGCTATGTAGCAGAGCATCCGGAGCTTAAAGAGGATGCACCTGCAGATCAGGGTGACAAGAACGAATAGATAGACACAACAAGAGGGACACATGCATATTCCGGATAATTACCTTTCTCCGCAAACAGATGGTGTTTTGTTCGTTGCTATGGTCCCTGCATGGTTACATTGCGCGCGCGTAGTGCGTCAAAAGCTTGATGCTCGTCATCTCTCCTTTTTGGGGATGGCGAGCGCTTTTTCGTTCCTGCTTATGATGTTCAACGTGCCGCTGCCAGGCGGAACGACGGGACATGCTGTTGGTGGCACCCTTATTGCGCTTATGCTAGGACCAGAGGCGGCTTGTTTGGCAGTAAGTGTTGCTCTTGCGCTTCAAGCGCTGCTGTTTGGTGATGGCGGTGTACTCGCCTTTGGCGCCAATTGTTTCAATATGGCGGTTGTCCTGCCTTTTGTTGGGTGCGCAATATATAAGTTTGTTGCTGGTAGTGAGCCGTCGGCGCTACGAAAGCGCATAGCGGTTGTGCTCGGTGCCTATATAGGGCTTAATGCTGCAGCACTCTGTGCAGCAGTTGAATTTGGTATACAGCCGCTTTTATTTACTGATGCCGCGGGCGCTCCTTTGTACTGCCCTTATCCACTTGCTGTGTCACTGCCTGCGATGCTTATTCCTCATCTTTTGGTTGCCGGCGTTATTGAGGCAGTGGCAACGTTGGCAATTCTTGAATTTGTACAGCGCGTAGCACCCGATTATCTCATTGGCCCTGCCGCGCCTGCTCGAGAGAAAAGCGAAGGTGTTGCCAACCGTTCTGCTTCAAGGGTTGCGGTGCCTGTGCTTTTAGTTGCGCTTGCGGTTGCAACTCCTCTGGGATTGCTCGCCCAGGGAACAGCGTGGGGTGAGTGGTCCACCGACGAATTGACTGAATTAGCTGGACTTTCAGTTCCTCCTGTCGGCATGGCTGAAGGGTTCTCATTCGAAGCTTTGCTGCCAGATTATTCCCTAGCTGGATTGCCCGATTGGGTGGCCTATATCATGAGCGCTGCAATTGGCATCTTGGTGCTTGTTATCATTTTCAAACTTTTAGCTGCCTCATCGGACCGCCGGGTCAGAAGCTAAGATGGACCTCCGTTCTTCTGATACGAGTGAAAGAAATACGCAGGATAGCTTCGCACTTCCGGAATGGCTTCGCCCCGATGAGCCTTCTGAGTATGAGCCGCCGCGCGATCGTGATTCGTTCCTCAGGAATAACGTGCTTCACATGGTGGGCATGTTGGAAGTGTTTCGTGGAGGGGGATTTGGATCCTGCCTCGTGGCTCGTACCGTGGGTAGAGTGGATGCACGCCTGAGGATTCTTGCCACCTTGCTGCTTGCTATTCTTGTTTCTGCAGCTCAGAACATGGCGTTTGTCTGGGTGATGCTCATCATTGTTCTCATTGGGCTCGTGCTTCGTCCGGCAGGCGAGATTTCTGCAATTTTGCGTCCTGCGTTTGTAGCAACAGTTTTAGCGGTATGTCTTTCTATCCCGGCAATGTATTTCGGCGCCCTTGCTGCTCCACTGCGTTTAGCGGGAAAAACGTTTACTACTACCGTGCTCGTTTTAGGTCTTACGCGATCTCTAGGAGCACACGGATTGGTAGAAGCTGCTCGCCGTCTTCATTTGCCAGCAACCGCTGCGCTTGTTATAGATCTGGCTATACGTGACCTTGCTTTGTTGGGGCAAATTGCTATTGAACTTGGGCAGGCGCTCGCTCTTCGCAGTATCGGCCATAACCGCGATAAGTCGAGCTCTGTTGCAGGGTTGCTCGCTACGACTTTTTTAAAAGCCCATGATCTTGCCGCCGCTCAATATGAAGCTATGGTTTGTCGAGGGTTTGACGGATTGGTGACAGTGCCGCCTCAGCCTGTCAGTCGTCGAAGCGGCTTTGCATCATTTTGCTACCTTGCGGTTGTTATCTTGATTGTTATGGTGTTTATCTGGCTTGAAGGGGCAATGGGATGAATGAACAGGCCGTCCTTGCAGAGCTGTCTGAAGTAAGCCTTTCTTATTTCGATGAAATGGGAAATGAAATTCCAGCACTCATTAACGTGTCATTTTCTGTGCGACGCGGCGAGGCAGTTGCACTGGTTGGTCCTAACGGATGTGGTAAGTCTACGGCGCTGCGCGTTTTATGTGGTCTCACTTTTCCAGATAAGGGTGAGGTGCAATTTGATGGGGCGACCATCGATGCAACCTCGTTGGCACAGGCTGATTTTGCGAAACGCTTTCATCAGCGCATGGGATTTGTTTTTCAGGATGCTGATACGCAGCTTTTCTGTCCCAGCGTGTGGGATGAAGTGGCTTTTGGTCCTCGTCAAATGAGGCTATCGGAAGACGAGGTGACTCAGCGCTGCGAAGACGCTTTAAACCTCTTTGGCGTGAGAGAGCTTTCGCGGCGCGCTCCTTATCATCTTTCTGGGGGAGAAAAGCGGCGTGTCGCACTGGCAAGCGTGGTTTCCATGGCACCTGAGATGCTTGTGTTGGATGAACCAACCGACGGGCTTGATAATGCCTCACGAGATAATGTTGTGGGCTTCCTTCGCGCGTTTGTCGATGCAGGCGGTGCGGTGTTGGTTACAACACATCACCATGACCTTGTGGAGGATCTTCACGCGCGAGAAGTGCATATGGGATCTAACCATCGCCTGTTGTAGTCGTACAATGGCGTTTGGAAATATACCTAGAGGCGGTGCCTGTGTTTATCGCCGCCAAGAGAAATAGATAGAAAAGGGGTATATCGCATGACTATCAATGAGAAAAGCCGTGCATATGGAGCTCAAAAATCCACTATTCGTGAGATTTCTGCATATGCAAATCAGCGTAAAGCCGAAATTGGAGCCGACAAGGTCTTTGATTTCTCACTGGGCAACCCTTCGGTTCCTGCTCCAGATGCTGTAAAAGCTTCGATTGAGCACAGCCTTACGCTTCCTCCCATGCAACTGCATGGATACACGCCTGCTTCCGGATTGCCTGAAGTGCGAGAGGCATTGGCACAAAGCCTCAACAGGCGTTTCTCTACTTCTTACAGCGCAGGGGATTTGTACCTTACCTGTGGCGCGGCAGCATCTCTGTCTATTACCTTCAATGCAGTGGTAAACCCTGGCGATGAGGTAATCGTTATTGCTCCTTATTTTCCTGAGTACCGCGTCTGGATTGAATCTGCCGGAGCAACATGCGTTGAGGTAATGGCCGATCCTAAGAGCTTTATGCTCGACATCGAGGCTATTACCGCTGCTCTGAATGAGCGCACGAAAGCAATTGTTATTAATTCTCCCAATAATCCTGTCGGTGCTGTCTATTCGCGTGAGAATCTTGAACAACTTGCAGCCGCCCTTACAGAGGCTGAGCAGCGTTTTGGTACGACAATCTATCTTGTGTCTGACGAGCCTTACCGTGAGATTGCTTTCGGTGTGGAAGTGCCTTGGGTACCGTCGATCTATGATCGTACGATAGTGTGCTACTCCTATTCAAAGAGCCTGTCACTTCCTGGTGAGCGCATTGGTTGGGTACTTGTTCCAGACACCAACCCCGAGCATGACGCGTTGGTGCAGGCTGTTGCAGGCGCAGGTCGTGCACTGGGCTTTGTGTGCGCACCCGCTCTTTTCCAGCGAGTTTTGATGGACTGTGTGGATGAGCCCTGCGATGTTGAAGCATATGAGCGCAATCGCAAGACACTCACCGAAGGTCTGTCCAAGCTGGGATATGAGTTTGTAGAGCCTCAGGGTGCCTTCTACCTGTGGGTTCGTGCTTTGGAGCCCGATGCCGAGGCATTCTTCGAGCGTGCCCGCGCTCATGAGCTGCTTCCGGTTCCTTCCGATAGTTTTGGATGCCCGGGTTGGGTACGTGTGGGTTATTGCGTAAGCCACGAAACAATTGTGAATTCGATGGATGCTTGGGAGGCACTTGCTCAGGAGTATCAGGCTTCGTGATACGGTCTGATGGCACGTGGCTAGCATAAGAAGGAGTTGATGGTCGTGCTCAAGAGCCTTTGTGATGTTCATACACATACGCTTTATTCACGACATGCGTATTCCACCATTGAAGAAAACGTTCGGAGTGCCGCTGAGAAGGGCCTGGAGCTTTTTGGTTCCACCGACCACTTCTCTTCGATGCTTTTCCCCACATTTGATGTTCGAAACTATCAGTTTTACTTCAACTACAAAAGCTGGCCTCGTGTTTGGCATGGTGTTCGTCTTCTGCATGGCTGTGAAGCGGATATCGTAGATTGCGATGGACATTTCTTTGGCTATGACGTTGCCTATGCTCGTGGCATGACACAGGAGCGCCTGTCGCGTGCCCGCTATCTTAACGATGCAGTGTTTTCAGAGTGCGATTACGTTATTGCAAGTATTCATAATCGTGAGTTCGCTGAGGGGCAAACTCTTGCACGAACAACCCAAGCATATTTGGGCGCTCTTGAAAATGATCGTGTCTTGATTTTGGGCCACGTTGGACGTGCGGGTGTGCCCTTCGATCTCGATGAGGTCCTTACTGCTGCTAAGGAGCGTCATAAACTGATAGAGATCAACGAGCATAGCTTGGGAGATATGCCTGAGCGCTCTAAGCGTTGCCGGGAAATTGCTGAGCGCTGTGCAGAATTGGGTGTCAAAATTACTATCTCAAGTGATGCGCATATAGCCCCTGCTATTGGCGAGTTTAAGAATGCATACGCTCTGCTTGAGGAGATTCATTTTCCTGAGGAGCTTGTTGCAACACGCTCTGCAGAAGCGTTTCTCGAAGCTATGAGTGAAGCTGGACTTGCAATTCCCGACTTTTCATAAAGGGATAAAACAAACGCCTGTGCATCTGGTCTGCACAGGCGTTTTTTGTAAGGAGCTTTTAGAGCTCTATTGTGAGCTCAACAGGGCAGTGGTCTGAGCCATAAATCTCGGGCAATATTGCTGCCCCTGTTACACGGTCTGCGATGGCATCTGATACCAAGAAATAGTCAATACGCCATCCTGCATTGTTTTTGCGCGCGTTAAAGCGATAACTCCACCAACTATAGGCTCCTGTCACGTCGGGATGACGCGTGCGGAAGGTATCGGTAAAGCCAGCGTTGAGCAGGCGTGTGAAGCTGGTGCGCTCTTCATCAGAAAAGCCAGCATTTCCGCGGTTGGGACCTGGGTTCTTAAGATCGATCTCTTCATGGGCAACGTTGAAATCGCCGCAGGTAATAACCGGTTTATCCTCAGCTAGTGAACCTAAAAATGAGCGATATGCACTGTCCCATGCCAGACGTGTATCAATTCGAGCTAATTCGTTTTGTGCGTTGGGAGTATAGACATTTACAAACCAAAAGTTTGGATATTCCAACGCGCAAATACGTCCTTCAGTTGCGGCTTGAGCAACGAGCGCTTCGTCATCCGAGGAAAGAACATGGTGAGCGAAGGGGAGCATGCTTTCTGCGTGGAGTACCTGCAAGGGTTGCTCGCGACTAAAGACTGCGGTTCCCGAATAACCCTTGCGCTCTGCATAGCTCCATGTTTGGGTGTATCCAGGCAAATCGAGCTCAATTTGCCCTTCTTGCAGCTTTGTTTCTTGAATAGCAAAAATATCTGCATCAAGCATAGAAACGACATCGACAAAGCTTGGATCTTTGCGCATAAGAGCGCGTAGACCGTTGACATTCCACGAAATAAGGCGCAGCTCGCGACCTGTGTCCATGTATCCTCCTGGAAAAGAAGGCCGCATGCCGCGGCACTTATATCATGATCTTAGGAATCTGTAATACCAAGAAACGCGAGCCATCGGGGCAACTCACGTAATCCTTGGCTATGACCAAGTGCATACGCTACTTCAAGTTCATCGCGATTGAGCGTAGTATTCTTCAATTTCATAACATCGGGACGAACTACGAGTGCATTGCCATCTGCTTCAAGTGCCGCAAGATGATCAAGCGCATTGTTATAGCGTGATGCTCGTGTGAGCAAAGCGTCGCGCACATAGGGATAGTCTCTAAACGTTTGTAACATAAGGCGTCGCTTCATGCCCTGTGGTGGTGTTTTTCGGTAGCCTGCCTGGCGTGTGGTTACGACGAAAAAGCGACTAAAGCCATCTTTTTCTGCAATATGTGTGGGCAATCCGGCACCGGTGCCTAAGCCACCGTCATACATAACTCTGCCGTTAACTGCCGTAGGATTCATAACAATGGGTAGTGAAGAGCTTGCTCGAATAACGGTTAGAAGTTTGTCGAGCGTATCCATATCCTCGCGACTAAACAGAACTGTTCTTCCTGTGTCGCGCTCAAAAGCTTGTACACGCAGTGTGACGTCTGAAGCAAGGAATGCGTCCATGTTAAAGGGGAGTGCACCGTCGGGATAACAGCAACGTCCGTAGAGATATTCGCTGTTAAAGTACCCATGTCCGCGCAAAAAAGATCGAGTCCCACCAATCTGGGGATCATCGGCAATATCAACAAAGCAGCGCTTGAGACGGTCAACATCATGTGTCATATAGTTAGTTGCGCAGGATGCGCCAGCGGAAACACCGCAGATATAGCTAAATTCTATGCCTTGTTCAAGGAGGACACTAAGAAGCCCTGCTGAATATGCAGCGCGCATTCCTCCGCCCTCTATCACAAGTGCAACATCACTCACTATTTTTGACATAGCTACCCCCTTCTTAAGCTAGGCGCAAAAAAGTGTATTCTTCTCCTTTTACCCATTCGCTAGAGAACGACGTCTTTTACCGGTGGACGGCACATAACGAAACCTTCCAGGCTTTGTAAATCTCTCGTAAGAATTCGGCTGGCATGCATGCGATTTTTTGCAATGACTGAAACGAGACTGTAAGCATCGGCAAATGATCGCCCATCCGACTTGTGACAGCACTATGTTGCGAATGACTCGGACCTGCCCTCTTGAGGCTATCACTCTTAAGAAGGCAGGAGGACATGTTCTGGGCTTTGGAGAAGATGCATGGCGGAAGAGGGCTACACCATAGGCGAAAGATATCGCCTGCTCACGCAAATTGGTGAGGGAGGTATGTCGAGGGTGTATTTGGCTCTCGACACCGTTCTGAACAAGCAGTGGGCTGCGAAAGAAATTAAGCATGTGGAAGACCCAGCTCAGCGCGAACTTATCGTAAAAAGCCTTGTAACAGAGGCGAATATGATCAAACGGTTTGATCATCCCGCCATACCTCGCATTGTTGACATCATTGATGAAGAGGGCACCCTCTACGTCATCATGGACTACGTAGAAGGGCGTACACTCGCTGAAATTCTTGAGTTAGAAGGGCCACAATCAGAAGAAAAGGTCGTGGATTGGGCTCTGCAGCTGCTTGATGCTCTTGAGTATTTACATCAGCGCAAACCTCCGGTTATTTTCCGTGATATGAAGCCCGCAAATGTCATGCTTAAACCAAATGGCCTGGTTGAACTTATCGATTTTGGTATTGCTCGTGAATATCGTGAAGATGGTTCCTCCACTACGGCGGCAATTGGTGATACGGTTCAGCTTGGTACGCGTGGATTTGCTCCTCCTGAGCAGTACGGTGGAAGCGGGCAGACCGATGCGCGCACTGATGTTTATGCGCTTGGCGCAACAATGTATAACCTGGTAACTGGGAAAAATCCTTCCGATCCTCCCTATACCATGGCGCCTATTCGACAAGTGCGTCCGGAGCTTTCGGCAGGTCTTGAGCGCATTATTGCCAAAGCAACACAAGCCAATCCAGATGATCGCTATCAAGGGTGCGCAGAAATGGCGTATGACCTTGCGCATTATCGTGAAGAAGATGACCAGCACAAAGCAACGCTTCGCCGTACGTGGCATGGGTTTGTAGGGCTTGTTGCTGCTGCATGTGTTTCCTTAGCAGTCGGTATTGGTGGAACAGTTGGCTATAACGTAACGCTCAACAGCAATTACGACTACTGGATGAATATTGCTGAACAATCGAGCGACAAGGAAGAGGCTTCTGAGGCATATGTCCGGGCTGCAGCAATTAAACCTGGTGAAGTTGATCCCTACTTAGGCCTTTGTCAAATTTACCGTGCTGACCTCGATTTTTCTGCAGAGGAAGAACGACAAATACGCGAGGCATTGCTCCCTCATATCTCTGAGCTTGAGCAGTCCCCTCAGTGGGGAGAGATGGCTTTTTCTATTGGCAAGCTGTATTGGTACAACTATGGCGTAAATGATGCTGCAGAAAATGCAGATGAACTTGACGCGGGACGTGCATCGCGTATTCGTGCGGCATCGCAATGGATGCATAATGCCGCAGATGCTCCAGGTTTTGAGAATGCCGAGCTTGCACAGGTATATGCCGATATTGCTGACTTTAATACCGATATAGTTCCCCTTATAAATGAGGGTTCTGATGCGGGCATGTACGGTCCGTATTACGAACGCCTAAGTGCGCTTGTCGATGTTATGAGCAATGAAGATAACGAAGTAATGCGCCTTGAGGTGGCAAATCTTACGCTTGATGCCTGCCGTACGTATTCTCGGAAGTTTAGAGCTGATGGCGTAAGTGATCTAGAACTGCTTGATCTCTGCGATCGAGCACAGGCGCTTGCTGAGGACACCCAACCTACAACTGAGCTGCTCGATGATGAGCGTACGCAGGCTCTTGCGTCTGTTAATCCAGCGCGTCAGGCCGTAAATGATGCGTACGTAGATGTGGAGGCATAACTATGACCTCGACGTTTGGCATGATTGCAACCCTGGGTTATTCCTTTGCGGCAGTATTTACACTTCTAGCTGTGGTGTATTACTTCTTGCGCCATGTCCGTGCTGTAAGAGACGAGATGACCGGAAAAATTGCACAGCGTGAAATTGCAGATATTCGTTCTGGTAGGCGAGGACGCTCGTGGTTGGGAACTCAGTCATCTGGGATATTTTCTGATGTGCACGGCGTGCAGAGAACTCCTGCAGGTACGGGGAGCGGCAGTCTCCATGTGCGCAATGTTGAGGTTGCTACCAATGTGATTACACCTCTTGGTGAGAATGATTCTGAGCTCAGCACGACGCTTTTATCTTCACAGGCATCATCTACAACATCTGAAACAGAGGCAGGAACAACGCTGCTTTCTTCTCAATCGGATTCAGAGACAGAGACCACACTTCTCTCGCAGGAAGGGGAGGTGCGGAAATAATGCAGCGCTTACGTAGGCTACTGATAGCAAGTGTTGGGATTTTCCTAGCGCTCTCTGTGTTCTTTGAAGGGCCTGCTGTACTTGGATTTGCCCTCGATGGAGAGGAAGACCAGCTTCCCGTACAACAGAACACGTCAGAGACAACAACATCCGATTCGAAACAGAATGCGGCCGACGATCTAACACAGGGTTCTCAAGAAGAGGGCAATTCTTCGAGTAATGATCAAAATTCGCAGGATAGTGAAGAGCCTGCTAAAAAGGTACAGGTCACTTTTCCTAAAGATGAAAACATAACGGTACCCTATGGTGTAGATGTCGCTTCATGGTTGAGTAAACATCTCACATTTGTTGTGGATGGTAAGCAGATTTCTGCACAAGAGCTCTCTGATACGTATTTTGACGGCAAAGCTATTTTTGTTCGCAGAACGGATGTTTCTTCCTATCCCGCTAACCCCTCTGACGGTAGTGCTATTAACTGGTCGGATTACCTTGCTTTTTCTCAGTTGGGACAAAATGTAGATGCAAGCACAGTGCTTTTGCCCAGTTTATCTGAGCTTAAAGCGACAATGAGCTGGACCAATACAGGGAGTCCTGATGATGTAAAGCTGCTTCCATTGGCCCCAGAAGCTGCGCTTAAAACACTGCATGGCGTTCGAGCAGATGGAAGCGAAGCTGCACTTGCCACTACAGGAACGTGGGCAGATGGCACACTCTGCGTTTGGCTTAATGCTGACGATGAAGATGCATCCCCAGTAGCACTCTCTGTTGCTGGAGAAGAGTTAGATGAATTATCTGAGACGTTCACTCTTTCGGCTGATGGAAGTTTTAAAACAGGGGGTTCAGTAGATGTACAGGATTCCTGTACGGTGTATGGTCGCCTTAAACGCGACATGCAAGTGCGTGATGCACAGAATGTCGAGCGTGTGCTCTATCAAGGGCAACTTGTGGCAATTCCTGTTACACGTGATGTTTCTTCGCCGAGCATTTCTAACTTGTCGGTGGTAAGCCCTACTGGCGAGCCTGCTGATTTCTCAGCAGATGGCGTGGTCAATAATGGTGTTGTTACAGTTACTCGCAACGGTCTTGTAATTACGGCATCAATTGATGAGCCGGAGCCCGCGGAAGGCTCAGATGAACGGTCTTCAGGCATTGATCCTCAAAGCCTCATACTCAAGGTGGGCGACAAGAGTATTACGGCAACCTCATTTTCTGACGGAAAAGTCTCATTCACGCTTTCGGTAGATACGCTAGGCGAGGGCGTGTGGAGTCTTTCCGATATGACAATTACCGCTGCTGACTATGCAGGAAATACGACAAGCTGTGTTGTTGGAAATGAAGCACCCTTTATAAGTGCGGGCGTAACGCAGCTTGAGATATTTGACGAGGAGTCTGAAGCCAATCAGGCTGAGGTAGCCCTCCTCATTAATGGCGAGCCCGTCAATGACGATGAACCGTATATGGCTCAGTCAACTTCCGGCGTGAATCTTACTATGCAAGTAAGTGACGTAAACTTCGAAGATACGCAGACATATGATGATCTTGCTAAGTGGGAAGACAAGTTTGTAGCAGGGGATGTCACTTCAACTTCGACAGAACCCCTTTTATATAACGACTTCTCAAATGTGTCCGGTACCACCACGTGGCGAACTCAGCCCCTTGCTATTACGGGCGAAGGTACCCATTCCATTGACTTTACCTATCGAGGAAAGCGCGTGCTCTTCGGCTGGATTGTCCTTGAGCGCAGTGCGCAATGTACGGTGGTGATTGACAACACCGCGCCAGTGGCAACAGAAGCGCAGATAAAAGATGGCAATTCGATCAACGAAGATGAAGAGATAGCAACCGTTGATAACACAACCTATCTTGTAGGCGGTCCTCGCACTATTAAGGTGCATCTTGCAGATTTGCTCAACGGTTCTTCTCAGGGGACTTCCGGTGTTGATACAAACAGTATTACAGCAACAGTGGCCCGAAACCAGGATCTTGCGGGCACACCGGGCATAACTAACAACTACAGTACAGCCGATGAAGGAGGCCTTACTGTTGATAAAGATGGCTGGTTAGAGATTCCACTTTCTGGTGAAGGTGTTTACAGCCTCTCTCAAATTACCCTGTCATTCAAAGACTGTGCTGGTAATAAGGTTCAAAACCTTTCTTTAGCCGATATCGTTCATACCATGGCCGATAAGAGCGGCTGGACAACGTCTGACGGCAAAGTTATTACCGAAGTTGTGGTTGACAATCCTGAAATCGATCGAGCATCGGCAGATATATCCCTTGCTGAACCAGAAGATGCTCCTGCAAGTTTGGAGCATGGCACCTATCGTGGTGACGTTAAAGCTCAAATTGTTATTCGCGATCCCTGGTTTGAGCTGTACCGCGCTACGAAAACAGGTTCTACTGCACACGTGTTTGCAGGGTCGCTTGAGCCGGGGGCTTCTTCTCTCACCGCAGGTGTCCAAACAATAGATACTCCAGCTCTTGCGGATTTTACCGATAACGACGGCGATGGTACGTGGTCTTGCGAAATTCCGCTTCCGGAGAACGAGGCAGGCTTGCCCGTCGAAGGTGATTATGACCTAGCTCTGTCTTATGGTGGCATTGCTTGTGCAGATGATCCTGCAACTGACAGTGTTGCTTTTAAGATAGATAGGACAGCGCCGTCTATCACAGCTGCATCACTTGCCGAGACACTTGATCCAGCGAATGAGCTTGCCTGTATGGATGATGGTTCCTCTTATGTGGTAGGCAGATCTCGTACGCTGAGAATTCGCGTTCAAGATTTGTTGCGTGGGCAGCGTCCTGATGCTCAAACAGATAATGCCGAGAAGCGCGATCAGCCGCATACCTCTGGTGTAAATACTCAGGCCGTTCGTGTTCATCTTTCGCGAGCAGACGGCATGACAGCGCCTGATAATCCGCTGATGCCATCGCATGTAACAACTGAAACCCTCGAGATTATGCCTGACGACGCCGGATGGATAGAAGTCCCACTTGATAAAGAAGGCCTCTATCGTCTTGATGGCATTACTTTTGAGTTGCCCGATAATGCGGGAAACGGATCTGAGTCTGTGGTGTCTCTTGCGGCGGCAATTAGCGCGCTCCCTGAAGAGGATCGTGCTGCATGGATGCTTAGCGGAGACCTTCTGACGGGCATTATTGTTGATGATCCTGCTACGGTTCCGCAGGTTGGTGTATCTATTTCTGATGGTACCGATAGCAACGGCAATCCTATTCCGACTTCACTTGACCCGCTCTTCCACCGCGGACAAACTGACGTTGAGGTGTGGGTAGCAGACCCTTGGTTTGATGCATGGCGTCACATTGCAGAGAGAACAGACAACTTCTCGACTGTTATGTTTACCCCTGCCGGTGCTTCTGTCGAAGAGACATTACTACCAGTAGATCCTCAGAAAATGACATACGACGCCAGCAGTAATCGCTGGAAGGTTATGTATTCATTGCCGCAGGTGAGCGAGGATGATTCTCGTCCACAGGAGGGAATGTATAGCGTTGATATAGCTTACCAGGGCATATCGGGTACACATGAGAATCCTCTGTGCGACCCTGCTCCTGCTGTATTTGGCGTGGACTATACTGGTCCCCAGCTTGGGCGTCTGGAGCTTTCAGAGCTTTCACCCCTGCAGTATGGCTGGATTTTCTCGAGAGGCAATGAAGACTTTACCGTCGGAGTGACCGACAACCTCTCGGGGATTAAAGAAGATTCTGGCTATGTAAACCCAACCGGGACACTTACCCAAGATGATGTGTCTGTTACCTATGAAGGCACAGATGGACTAGAGCGCAGTCTTGTCGGAACACTTTCATTCGGATTTGGCAAGGATGCTCAACGGCTCACCTTCAGTGGAACTACGCTTGCACTTACCGATCGCGCTGGCAATCCAACAACCAGTGCTTCTCTAGACGCATGGAATGGTGAGGGTGGCACCAATATACCCGAAGGTGCCACGGGAGTCTCAATTGATACAGAAGCACCCGTGCTGGAAGTTTCGTACGATAACAATGATGTGCGAAATGGCCATTACTATGCTGCATCACGAACAGCAACAATCACGCTGATAGAGTCTAACTTTGATATTGCTCGAGCTCATGATAAGAACAATGAGCTGGTAATTGCACGAGTTGGTCGCGATGGGAACAGCGTTGCTCGTCTTTGTTCGGAAGATTTCCAGAACCCTTCAGCCGATGGGAAAACGTGGGTTGCAACGTATACCTTTGAAGACGATGCCGACTGGACCCTTGACACAGCATATACCGATCTTGCCGGTCGAGTTGCTCAACCCTATGCAACGTCTTTTGTTGTTGATACACAGGCTCCTTCTATAGTAGTGCAGTGGGATAACAACGATGTAGCAAACGGCATGTATTACAAGGCGCCTCGTAACGCCTCAATTGAAGTAAATGACCGTAATTTCTCTCCTGATTCTGCAGCTGTAGAGACAACGGCAACAGATGCTTCTGGTGCAGGAGTTTCTGCGCCAGGTGCAAGCGCTTGGACACAACTCGAACCACGTCAAAAGTGGGGATGCTCAGTATCGTTTGCCTCCGAGCTCCATTACACGATGCGTATAACTGCAACTGATCTTGCGGGCAATAGTGCCGAGACATATGAAGAGGCGGAATTTGTTATCGATATGACGGCTCCGGTGGTGAGCATATCTAATGTGTCAAAGTTTGCTGCATATAGCGATGTTGTTGCTCCCACGATTTCTTACTCTGATACAAACTTCGATCCAACCTTTACAACGTACCTGCTTACTGGCGGACGCAGTGGGGCGAACGCCTATGTGAACGGTATTAACGAGCAAGATGAAGCAACATCTCGTACCGTGAGCTTCCCTGATTTTGAACACACTCTTGAGATGGATGATGTGTATGTCTTGGATGCTCAGATGACCGATTTGGCTGGCAATCAGGCACAACAGTCGGTGACGTTCTCAGTTAACCGTTATGGTTCCACGTATCTGTTGACCGACGAGAGTGGCAACATGCTGGGAAGTTATCTCAACCGCCCGCAAGACGTGGTGGTTCATGAGATTAATCCAAGTGGTCTTGATCAGAGCGCCGGACATGCTGAGGTAGTGCATGACTCTGAGGTTGCTTCGCTTACCCCCAACGCAGATTACCAAGTTGGAACTGGGATTGATAGTGATTCTTGGAGCGATACTACCTATACCTTTCCAGCAAGACTGTTTAATGAAGACGGATACTATCGCATTCTGCTGACATCGCATGATTTAGCAGGCAATCTGTCACAAAATACGATGGATGCTAAAAACGTCAATCGAGACGATACGGCAGAGATTGCCTTTGCTATAGATAGCACTGCACCGACCGCTGATCTTGTTGGTATTACTTCCTATGGCGTGTATCTCGATCCTCAAAAGACCGTCATGGTAAGCACGGGCGATAACTTAGCAATTGCCCATGTCGAGGTGCTTATCGATGGCGAGCAGATAGATTCTTGGGAAAACCCTAGCGAAAGTGACCTATCGACGCCAAGCGTTGCGCTTGAGGCTGATGGTGAGCCGCATGACATTGAACTTGTAGTGGTTGACCGTGCAGGCAATCAATCTCGCATTACCTATGACGGTGTAGTGGTAACCGGCGACTTACTCACCTTTGTCTTGAATACCCCACGGCTTCTGTTTGGTTCAGTTGCCGGCGTCATTGTGGCGGCAGCAGTTGCTGCTCTAGGCATTGCGCTCGCGCTCCGCCATCACAGGCTTACGAGAGATAAAAACAACCCCTTTGGCCATACGGCACAAAGGTAGGTTTTCAGGCCGATGAAGAGGTCTCGACCCGCTGAAGCGGGAGGAGATAGCAGGAAAGGGCGTTCGCCAGAGGGGCGTTCGCGCGAACCGAAAGGATGTAGACCATGGCTGGACAGATTAGGATCACCCCAGATCAGATGCGTTCCCGTGCCAATGAGTACCGTGTCGAGCAGGACAACGTGGGCAACGTTATCTCTCGTATGGACTCACTGCTGTCTGCTTTGCAGAGCGAATGGGAAGGCGAAGCTTCTCGCGCCTACGATGCTCGCTTCCAGGAGCTCCGCCCTGGTTTTGTAAAGGCTCAGGAGCTTATCGGTGAAATTGCACAGAGCCTTGATGCCACTGCCCAAAGTCTTGAAGAGACTGACGCCAACATCGCCAGCTCTTTCCGCGGTTAAGAGCTTTATCCGCTGGAGACGGACCGCCCTGGAAATGTTTCCGGGCGGCCGTCCTCACGGGCGGAGACGTTGTGTGCGGCTCCGTCTGCGAGGGCGGTTGGAATACGACGGGAGGGCATATGCCCGAAGCAAGAACAATTGCACTTGTCATGACATTGGTTCATGAAGGTGCAGCTCATACGGTTGCTTTTGACGGCGCATCGCGGTCAATGATGTGGTTGTGTCCTGGGCGCGTTGAAACGCAACGGCGTGCGCTTGCTTCGGTTGAAGCCACCGATGATGATGTAGTGCTCAAGCCCACGATTGGGCAAAGTCTTTTTCTCGAGACAGGCGAAGAGGTTTCATTGGCTTCGCTTGAAGAGTGCACTGAGGCGTTTTTTGTTATTCATTCAAATCGTGATGATAGCGACGCTACGCTGTATGTTCGGCGATCTTATGCAGGTGCACGTCGTTTCTCGAAGCTAGGTTTTTCGTGTGATGCTGAGCTGACTATTGGGCGCAACCAGGATGCACAACTTTGCTATGCAAGTCGGTTTGTTTCCGATCAGCACGCGGTGTTGCGTCTTTTAGGGGACACGCTTTCTATAGAGGATCTTGGAAGTTCGAATGGCACGTTTGTGAACGGTAAGGTGCTTTTACCGCACACGATCAGAACACTGAGAGCAGGCGATGTTGTTCAGGTGCTCGACCTCACTTTTATGGCGGGTCACCGCTTCATCTGTGTCAATGCGCCTGAAGGCCTGAGCGTCCGAGAAGTCCCTGGTATGGGGCCTATTGATCATGAAGCGTTCCGCATGGCCTGTCCTCCTGCCTCCGAAACACGTGGTGAGCTCGAGCCATTT
>URWR01000018.1 GCA_900551595.1 uncultured Coriobacteriaceae bacterium | reverse complement strand
CCGTGGATATCGGAACCGCACATACCAACGTACTCAACTTTGAGCAGAATATCGGTTGGACCAGGCTCAGGTACAGGCGCTTCCTTTATCTCAAAGTGCTTCGGTTCAACAAGAATTGCCTTGCTATTTTTCATTGCAACAAACACTCCTTCAGCAATTCGTCGTGTATCTTGCTTTACTCGTCAAGGTCACCGATTGCCTCAACAGACTCGCCACGAGTCTCAACACCTGCTGCTCCAACAGCCACGGCGATGATTACCGAAACGGCAGCAAGCAGGACAAATACGTAACTGGAGTTCATAGCAGCAAGTGCTGTAACCAGGAACGGGAAGAACACGTTGGCTAAACGTCCCATAGCGTTGCAGAAGCCAGAGCCGGAGAGCTTAGCGGAAGTCGGCCACATCTCCGGAACGTATACAGCCGATGCGTAGCAAACATACATATAAATGATGGTGTTCATAAGAAACGTGAGGGCAATAAGGCCGGTCATGTTCACGATACCCATCTGCGTAGTAACGCCGATGATAATGCCGAAGATAGCCATACCAGCAAGCAACAGAACGCCCATGACCTTACGAGGAATACGGTCCATGATAAGTGAGGCGATGAAGATACCAAACGGTGCGCCAAACAGACCAAACATTGTCATGAACTGCGAGGTAGATGTGTCATAGCCAAGACCTACGAGCAGCGACGGCATCCAGGTCATGAGGGTGTACTGGATGGTGTTCATACCGATAAGAACGAGCGAACCAACGATGGTACGACGGAGCAGCTTGCCATGGAACAGAGCGGAATACGGAAGGTTCTGAACGGGCTTAGGAGCTTCGGTAACAGGAGGCAGTGGCTTGCCAGTGGAAGCCTCAATGTTCTTCTCGATCTGAGTAAGAATGGCATCAGCTTCCTTAACGCGACCCTGAGACTCAAGCCAACGCGGGGACTCGGGGAAATTCTTTGCAATAAGAATGGTGGCGATAATTGAAAGAATCGAAGGAATCATGAACTGAATACGCCAGTTCAGATCGCTCGGGATTGCCATAACGATAAGGATAAAACCAATAAGGTTGCAAATGGGGTGAGCCCAGTTACCAATGAAGGAGTTGCGGCTCGACCAAACACCACGGTTACGACCAGGAACATACTCGGTAAAAGCTGCAAAGAGAACAACGAGCAAAGCACCGAGACCAAGACCCTGCAGGAAACGGAACACATACAGGACGTAGATGTTAGGAGATACTGCAGCGCCAATCATAACGATGATGTGGATCGTCTCGTAAAGCAGGATTGACTTCTTACGACCGATCTTATCGCCAATTGGGCCACCGATAAGTGCGCCGAACAGTTGGCCCAAGGTATAGGTGGTTCCCCACATTGCGAGCAGCGTAGTACCAGGCTGCAGCCAGTGGATCTCGTTCAGAAGGATGTTCTGAACAGAACCGGCAATGCCGTTAGACCAGCATACAAGCAGTGCAAATGCAACAATAAGCCACATTTTTACGTGCCAGCTAGAATTGGGCAGGCGGTCAAGTCTTGCACCGATATTCGCCCCTTTTACTTCACCCATTCATGTTCTCCTATCTGTTTTGTATATTTGTCCATGCCTTGCATGGTTTCTGACTGCTATTTGGACTGAATTACCAGCAAACTGCCCCATCAAGCGCGGCATCAACTTCGCCCTGCATAATGTCCCAGGCGGTTTCGATGTTCTCGTCTTTGTTCCACAGTGCTGGAGGACCAAGAACAACAACGTCAGCACCGGCTTCATACAACGGGCGATATACATCGCCATTCATTGAACCATCTGCCTCGATAAGGAAAGAAAGGCCCATATCTTCACGCCACTGAGCGAGCGTATGAATTTTGTCGTACATTTGCTCAATGACTTTTTGTCCTGCGTAACCAGCATCAACAATCATGATGGTTACTTTGGAAAGCAGTGGCAGATAGTGGCGGATACCTTCAAGTGGTGCAGCGGGATTAAGCGCAACACCAGCCTTGCAGCCGAGCGAAATAATCTTGTTAAACGTGACAAAAGCATCGCTTTCGATGCAGTCAGTATGCGGAGTAATATACGTTGCTCCAGCTTTAGCACAGTCCTCAATAATCCACTGCGGATGCTTAACCATAAGGTGTGCATCCATAGGAGTGGAAGTACGGTCCTTAAGTGCCGCCATAAAATCAGGGCCGATGCTATAGGTCTTTACATAGTTGCCGTCTTTAATATCAATATGAAAAAAGTCTGCACGAGTATCAATAAATTCAACTTGGTGAGCGAAATCAAACAGATCGCAACAACCCATTGATGGCGCAAGCAGCAGCTTCTTGTCCATGAACAAAACTCCAGACTAGTGGGAAACCCGGCAGGAACTCGTCCTGCCGGGTTCGCAATGTCTTACATGCTTATTCGAAGTCGTAGTCGTCGGCGTAATCGTCCTCGCCGTATTCCTTTACGTCCTTGTCATCCTCGTCGTAATGGAAGACGCACTTCACAGCGGACTTGTCTGCCATAGCCTTGAAGCCCTCTTTTCACTGAGAAAGGCCAAGACGATGGGTAATCATTGGCTGCATCTTGATAGCGCCGGACTGAATAAGGCGGATGCACTCACGCCATGAAGTGGAATCGTATGCCTGGTGACCAATGATGCTCTTGTTCCACTCAGTAATGGTGTTGATGGAGAACTCAAGCGGCTTGAAGCCCATGCCCACACGCACAACCTCGCCGTTGGGGCGCAGCATCTCAAGTGACTGCTGAAGGGCAATGTTTGCACCAGAGCACTCGATTACAAGACCAAGATTGTCGCGTCCGCAAATCTCTGTGCAGCGCTTGACTACATCTTCAGTTGAACCATTGACGCAGTGAGTTGCGCCGACCTCACGGGCAATCGGGAAGCGGGTCTCGACATCTTCCTGCAGACCTACCATGACAATGTTGACGGCACCCATGATACGTGCAACCTGAACGGCAAACAGGCCGAGAGGACCTGTACCAAAGACAACAATGTCCTGACCAGGAAGGAAACTAGACTGCTGAGCGATGGCCTTGTAGGAGTTGGAAACAGGATCAAGGAGTGCAGCTTCCTCATACTTTACGCCGTCTGGAATCTCCCAAAGAGCATGTGGGTGAAGACGGAGAATGCCACCGGGGATCTTGGCGTATTTTGCAAAACCGCCAGAACCACCAAAAGCAACCCAGTTATTGTCGAGACCCAAACCTGTCTTGTGCTCGCAGAGCATAACGTCACCGCGCTCACAAGCCGGGCACTTACCGCAAGCTTGACCAGAGTTATCAGATACAACACGCTGGCCGACGTGCCAATCGGTCACATTCTCGCCAACCTTGACGATTACGCCAGCGAACTCATGACCACGAATAGAGTTGATAGTTTCAGAAGTGTTTGATCCCTCGAGATCTGCATACCAGTGCTTCATATCGGCACCGCAAATTGCAGCTGCCTTGACACGGATAATTACATCATCGGGGCCACATTCTGGAATGGGAACATCAATGTAGTGATAGCCTCCAAACTCACCATGATCGCAATAACGTGTCAGTGCCTTCATGTTTCCTCCCTTTCTCTTGTCGCAAGTTCTGTGAACCGATAGATAAATTTTTGTTTCAGGCATCTTTTACAGAACTTAACGAACAATTAGTAACTAACTTTTTGAATTACCTCAGTTTTTGGTCTTAATATTTTTGTTATCTGTAGTTATATCTGTGTTTACAAACTATTTTTCTGTGATTCACAGTTTTGCGATGAGCGGCATGAACTGAGTGGTAAGCGGTTTCTCTCTACAAATAAGGGCCTGACCGACCTCAATGTGTCGATCAGGCCCTTCTATAATCAAAATATATGATGGAATACAGGCATTATTCCATTTATCAAAGATTCTTAGCTCTTTTATTTCTTTGTTTTATCACCTTATCACAGGAAATTGACTACCCCTCTTTCCTGTAACCAGGAGGTGGCCAACTTGCTGTTAGATCTGTGCGAAAGCCTGCTCAAGATCGGCAATAATATCGTCGACCGATTCAAGGCCGCAGGAGAGACGCACCATTCCTGGCTCTACTCCACATGCAATAAGTTGCTCATCGGTGAGCTGGCGATGCGTTGAAGAAGCAGGGTGCAACACACTCGTCTGCGAATCAGCAACATGCACTTCAATCGGAATCATCTTCAAATGATCGAGAAGCGCTGCTGCACGATCACGATCACCGTCCACTACAAATGAAATGACACCACAAGCACCTTCAGGCAAATACTTCGTTGCCAGGTCATGATCAGGGCTCGAGGGCAACCCAGGATAATTAACAGATACCACCTTTGGCTGGTTTTCAAGCCATTCAGCAACACGCAAAGCGTTATCGCAATGCTTTCTCATACGCAAAGGCAGCGTTTCAAGGCTTTCATTGAGGATAAAAGCATTGGTAGCCGGAGGATAGCAACCAAGATCGCGCATAAGCTGAACGCGGGCTTTAACGATAAACGCCGAATTGCCGAAATCGCGTGTATATACCACGCCGTGGTAGCTTTCATCCGGCTCACAGAAATCAGGGAAACGACCCGAAGCTTCCCAATCAAAGTTTCCTGAATCAACAATAACGCCGCCAACGGTGAGTGCGTGGCCATCGATATATTTTGTAGTGGAATGCGTAACAATATCGGCACCCCACTCAAAGGGACGGCAGAGAACTGGCGTGGGGAACGTGTTATCAATAATCAGCGGCAGCCCTGCCTCGTGTGCTGCCTGTGCAAATACCTCCAGATCAAGGACAGCGAGCGCGGGATTTGCGACCGTCTCTCCGAATACACATTTGGTGTTCGGACGCACCTCAGCAAGAATTTCTTCCTTTGTAGCGCGCGGAGAAACATAGGTGCACTCAATGCCAAACCGCTTGAGCGTTACACTGAACAAATTGACGGTACCACCGTAAATTGTTGAAGAGGCAATGATGTGATCGCCTGCTGAAGCAAGATTGATAACAGCAAGAAGGTTGGCTGCTTGCCCCGAGGAGGTGAGCATTGCGCCAACGCCGCCCTCAAGTGCAGCGATTTTCTTCTCAACAGCATCACACGTTGGATTACCAATGCGGGAGTAGAAAAATCCGCTTTCAGAAAGGTCAAAAAGGCGAGCTACCTCATCTGTTGAAGAATAACGAAACGTCGTTGACAGTGTTATCGGAAGGGCTCGAGGCTCTCCATTGCCAGCTTCATAACCAGCGTGGATGCAAGCGGTGCTAATATCCATCAAATCACATCCTCAAGTAGGCAGGCGTATCTACCGTCTGCGTTTTGATGCCAAAGTTGCAATATTTATATTGCAGTTTGGCGCAGTATTGTTTAAGTACCCAAATTACCGCAGTTCAGCATAGTATGGCGAGATTGGAGACCAGATGGAAGCAATTGAAACACTTCTTACACGTAGAAGTTGCCGCTCGTACACTTCTCAGCCACTCGATGAAGAAACACTTGAGCATATTGTAGAAGCTGGCACATTCGCCCCAAGTGGAAAAGGACGTCAGCCCTGGAAATTTGTTGTTGTGACAAACCCGGACGACGTAGCGAAACTCTCCCATATGAATGCTGCAATCATGGGGACGGATTCCGATCCGTTTTATGGGGCGCAAACAGTCATCGTAGTACTCGTCGACCCTGCGGTGCCCACCTGTGTTGAAGACGGATCATGTGCTATCTGCAATATGCTCAATGCAGCTCATGCCCTTGGCGTTGGCTCTTGTTGGATTCATCGTGCACGCGAAGAATTTGAGTCCAACGAAGGCAAAGAGCTTCTTACACGCTGGGGCATTGAGGGAGAATGGCGCGGTGTAGGCCATGTAATTCTGGGCTATCCAGGTGAGGGTTCGGCATTACATCCAGAAGCAGCTCCGCGTCATGACAACGTTATCGTGCGGGTAAAGTAATCTGCAAAAAGAGAGACCCTCGCCGGAATTTTCCAGCGAGGGTCTATCACTTACAACAACGAGTTAGTTTAGAGAAGGCTCGTCATATCGAAATACCACTCGCCGTCGACTTTGATAACGACAACAGTAGCTTCAGTTGTAGCCTCAGAAGGATCGACATCATTCGCTGCCAAGAGCTCTTCGCCCTCAGAAGTAAGATCGAGTCCGACGGTGAGATCTACTTCCTGAGCCTCTTCAATATTGAGGTCCAGATTGTAGTCTGAGCTATAGGTCTCAATGAGGTCGTCTATCTCACTTGAAGAAAGATCCTTCGTATCTGTGGCAGTAACAGTGAACCCGTTGACATAGTCTTCCATGCCAGAAAGAGCGCTGTCCATAGAATCGCCAATTGTGCTCTCAAGTTCAGAGATAACCTCGTCTTCGTCTCCGCCCATCTCGTCCATCAGAGCATCACGAAGATCTGGTGGTAAAAGCTCCCAGAGAGTGTCGCCATCACTATCAAACACTGCCTGAACATAGCCTTCTGCTGCTTCTTCAGGCGTTCTCGTGGGCTCGGCTTCTTTCTCTTCTTCAGCAGGGGCTTCAGAAGACTCTCCGCCGCCACCGCAGCCTACCAACGTCAAGCTACCAACAAGCAGCAAAGCAGCAAAGAATGCCATTAAAAGCGCTTTGATAGATACGTTCGATTTCCTGTTTGTACTCACTGAAGCCTCCTCTTTATATCTTTAATGCTTGAAAAGATTTACATCGACATGCCAGTTGGCTCAACGTACCACTGGCCATCAATCTGAACAACTACCAACGAAACATCGGTGGTTAAATCATCATCGGAAAGATTGTCACCAATAAGGTCTTCGCCATCTGAATTGAGCACAAGCTTTACCTCAAGATCGACTTCTTTAGCAGCCGAGACATTAATCTGAATATCGTAGTCCGAGTCATATGCCTCTACCAGGTCGGCAATCTCGTCTTCATTAAGATCGGTGGAGCCCTGCTCAGTTACTTCAATGCTATCAATATAGTCTTCGACAGAGCCCATGTTCGATTTGCCCATGTCGCTCAACTCATCAATAGCCTCTTCTTCAGTCATATCTTCTTGCTCAAGAGCAGCGTCGCGCATTTCGGGAGACATCAAATTCCACATGGTCTCGCCGTCACCATCAAAGAGCGCTTGTACAAACTCTTCAGCAACTTCCTCTGGCGCCGCAGCAGCCTCAGCAGCTGCACCTGCTTCCTCGCTATTTGAAGTGCCGCCACAACCGGTAAGAGCAAGACTACCCACTAACATTGCTGATGCAAGCGCAGCTCCCAACAATGTTCTTATAGAAACGCTTGCTTTATCCATCTTTTTCATGGTTCTTGCTCCTCTAATAAGTTGTCCGGATAAAACGAATTCCTAGACAAAACCTGAATATCGCTCCACTAATTCTACAGATCTACACCACAAACACTGTGACAACAATAAAAGGATTCTGCAAACGGCACGTAATAAAACCCAGATACCATCCGTCTTTGGCATTAAGAAAAGTCTGTTACTATAAACGGGTCTTATATTTCGTATTCTTTTTAGCTCTTGAGCTGAGTACTTTGCTCTGGATATCGTGAAGCCTGGATTTTTGTATGAAGCAAATTCGCCCTTATCCCCGTGCTCTTATCACTAAAAAGGCAGCGCGTGCACTCGCAGCTGGCCATCCTTGGGTATTCGCAGGTGAAGTCCTGCGGCTAGAGCCGGCTCCCCTCGACGGTCATACGGCTGAAAATGGCGATATTGTCGATGTGGTCGAGGAAAATGGGACATGGCATGGCTCCGGGCTTCTCTCCGAAACAAGCACGATTCGTATTCGCTTAATCACGCGCAACGCAAACGATAGATTTGATAACGCCTTTTGGTCACGCAAGCTCACCTGGGCTTGGAAGCGTCGCGTTACTGCACTTGGGAATCGCGCTTTGCCTGGTTGTGAGTCAGATCTCACGTGCTGTCGCATTCTTTTCTCGGAAGCAGACGGTTTCCCAGGTCTTATTGTTGATAAGTACGAAGATGTGCTCGTTGCACAAGTTGGTACTGTGGGCATGCAAAAACTGCGCTCTCAGATTTATCCGTTGCTGCTCGATGTACTTGCACAGGATGGTATTGCCATTCGCGGCATTTATGAGAGAAACGACTCGCCCAGCCGTACGAAAGAGGGTCTGCCACTCGAAAAGGGCTGGTTCGATGCCTCAAACGCTTCAAGTACGCGCATTATCGTTCATGAGAACGGCATCGCTTTCGACCTTGATCTCGAAAATAGCCAGAAAACAGGCTTCTTTCTCGACCAAAAATACAACCGCCGCGCTGTGAGGCGGCTTGCAAAAGATCGCCGTGTACTCGATTGTTTTTCCCACGTCGGCCCCTTTGGCCTCAATGCCGCAGCGGGAGGAGCATCTTTTGTTCGCTGTGTCGATGTAAGCCAGACTGCCTGCGATCTTGCACATGAGAATGCTCGTCTTAATAATCTCGATGACCGCATGGAATTTACCTGCGCAAATGTCATGAAATATCTCCCTGACCTTGCAGGTGACAAGCGCTATTTGCGCGAGCAGGGCGGCCCATTTGACCTTATTGTGTTAGATCCTCCAGCATTTACAAAAAGCCGATCAACCGTAAAGCACGCTATGCACGGCTACCAAGAAATCAACGAGCTTGCTATGAAGCTGCTGCCTCGCGGTGGTTATCTTGCGACCTGTAGCTGCTCTCACTTTATGACTACCGAACTGCTTAAGAAAACCCTGCATTATGCAGCCCGCAACGCAGGCGTAAGCCTCTTACAGCTAGAAGAACGGCAACAGGCACCCGACCACCCCATTCTTTGGGGAGTACCCGAGACCCACTATTTAGATTTCTTTATTTTCCAGGTCATTTAGAAAGCAGAAGCACCGGATAAGCCGCGGGTTAATCCTTCTCCTTCAACAGGGTTTCGAGCAACGTTGCATCTATATTGCCGCCGCTAATGACCAGCGCAACGTTGGAACCGCCCACTTCTTCGGGATAATCATGTACAGCAGCAACAACCATAGCGCTTGCAGCTTCGGCAACAATTTGCTCGCGTTCAATCATGAACTTCAATGCGTCGCAGATAGAACGCTCGCTTACCACGATAATGTCATCGATAAGCGTGGGTAGCATCTCGTAAGCAATGCGTCCTACGCCACCGGTTACGGCGCCACAAACCGTATCGCCTGAAACTGGATAGGTGCTGTAGCACGTACCATGGCGAAGCGACTCATACATGGCTGGACAAGCCTCTGTCTGAACTCCAACAATTCGAACATCCGGGCGAATTGATTTAGCACCGACCGCAATGCCTGTAATAAGACCGCCTGTACCAATGGGAGCCACAATAGTATCGATATCAGGATTTTGTTCAAGAATTTCCAACCCGATAGTGCCGGAACCTGCATAATTTGCGGGATCACAGCCAAAAGGATCCATGACATGCATGTTTGAACACTCAATATAGTTGAGCCCTAGCATGAGAGCTTCACTATAGTTCTCACCCATGCTCATAACTCGGCCACCATAAAAACGGATCCTATCAAGCTTTGCAGCGGGCGTAGTAACAGGCACAATTGCCAAACAATTTTCGATGTTAAGTTCGCGGGCAGCATAGGCAAGAGCAACGGCACTGTTACCGGTTGAAACAACACCTACACCTCGTGCGCGTTCACCTAAATTCAGTTGCTCTAAAACATTAAGAGCGCCACGAATTTTAAAAGACTTACCAATTTGTTGGCTTTCCAGCTTATAAAAATAGCGTCTATTTCGGTTACCTAAATAAACAGACTCCTCAAGCCAAGTTCTTCGTACACGTCCCTCAAGACGTTCACGAGCAGTCCGCACATCGTCGATCGAAACATGACGGACCATACTTGGCATTTCGGGCCCTCCTCTTGAGCAGGTGATAGTTACACGGTTGTATTAATCCAACATACGCCTGACAAGCCGCTTTGTCATGATACTGCGATTATTGGTTATTAGTTATCGGCCCTCGGTAAAAAAGCACCTGTCTCTTTTTGACGATTCTTTCTGCGCGCTCGGAAAAAATCTCTCAGTAATTGCGCCGCTTCATCAGATCGGACTCCAGGGCACACTTCAAAGGCATGATTGAGGCGTGCATCGTGGCTAATATCGTAAAGCGTTCCTAAAGCCCCGCCTTTAGGATCAGGAGCACCGTATACACAACGATCTATACGGGCGTTTATCATGAGCCCTGCACACATCAAACAGGGCTCCAGGGTGACATATACCGTACAACCACTAAGCCGCCAACGATCTAACACGCGAGATGCCATAACCATCGCACTGTGTTCGGCATGAGCTGCAGGATCTTTATCCTGTTCACGTCGGTTGTGAGCCCGCGCTATCACTTGCCCGTCATATACAACCACTGCGCCTATTGGCACTTCTCCTTCATCGGCAGCCATGCGTGCCTCTTCAAGCGCAATATCCATATATGCAATATCTTCAGGCGAAATACCGCTTTCCAAGATGTCTTTTGCGTCCACACAGCCTCCCGTATACTCATTCATACACATAGGTTATGAACAAATATCATTTTGCGCTTGATTTGTTCCACTTTGCGATAGAATAGTCCAACGCCCGGAGGGGTGGCAGAGCGGTTGAATGCGGCGGTCTTGAAAACCGTTGGGCGCTCAGCGTCCCGAGAGTTCGAATCTCTCCCCCTCCGCCAGATAAAATGCAACCCCGCACATCCGTGCGGGGTTTTCTTTAAGCCATGACATTTAGCTTGGATTTTATAGTTACACGCTCATTTCAAATACGCACTTTAAACCTGCGCCCATTGCAGCTGCTTCAAAAGCTTCCTCATATTGGTCGAGGGTAAAGCGATGAGTGACCAAGCGCTCAAGCGGCAACCTTCCACTAGCAACCAGTTTGAGACAGGTGCGGTACTGACGAATACTGGATCGTGTGGATCCAAATATTCTAAGCTGCTTATAGTGAATTTGGTTTGCATCAATAGAGACATGTGAACGGTCCTTTGGTAATCCACCAAAGAAGAGGCACCTTCCGTTCATTGCCATATATGAAAAAGACTCTGCTTGAGCTTCTGGAGAAGGCGCTGCAACAATACTTACATTTGCACCATGACCATCGGTGAGCTCCATGACCTGGTCGCACAGATTTCCACCAGGAAGTGCAACCACATCGGGCATGAGCTGAGATGCCTGCGCAACGCGCTTCTCATTGAAATCGCAAATTGCAACAATACCGGCCCCTTTTGCTTGAGCAAGCATGGCATGCATAATGCCGATGGGTCCAGCACCCACCACCACAACGGTATCTCCTGGCTCAATGCCGCAAATCTCTTGTCCGTTGTAAACACACGAGAGAGGTTCAATAAGAGCAGCTTCTTCAAAAGACATTTCATTCGGCACAATTGCAACATTGCCCTGCGAGAGTGCCGCAGCTGGAACCCGCACATATTCGGCAAAACCACCTGGCGCATTGATGCCAAATGCTTGATATGTTGCACAGAGATGTGTATTGCCCGAGACACACGCATCGCACGTTCCACAGCCCCAGTTAGGAGCAACGCTTACCCGCGTCCCAGGAATAAGGCTGGGTGCAGTCGCCAATGCCGCATCATCGATTTTCTCGATAACACCAGCAAACTCGTGGCCTAAAGTAAGAGGTGTTTCCGGTGTAGCTCCTGGATACCCATTGCGAAACATGCGAACATCGGATCCACAGATTGATGCAGCCCGCACACGAATGAGCGCTTCTCCTGGTCCGATTTCCGGCTTTTCCACCTCCGATAACATGAGAGATTCACTGCCAGTAAGCTGTATCGCCTTCATTCACACCCATCTCCCTCACGGCACATACGAATTTTATTTACGCAGAATTTCTTACGCTCTTGAGTCATCCACTACTACTCGATTTTCGAGTAACGACTGCAAACCCATATTGACAAGACGCACCGCCATAAGGCCATCATGCCCGGTAGCTGCTGGTTCTTCGTCTCTTACAATCGCATCGATAAATGCTTGGTCTTCTCGCTGATATGCTTCGCGGAATAGATACGTCCAGCTATTGTTCATAGGACGACGCACCTGGCCATCTGAACCGGTTACCACAAATGTTTCACGTGGTTGCTGGCCAACAAGAATCGAACCTTCTGTACCAAGCACTTCAACGCGCGCATCGTAGCCATATTGCACATATTGCGCACCGTCTACCAATCCAAGCTTTCCATCATCAAAGGTCAGACTCATCGTCACGGTGTCATACCACTCAGGGAATTCGTCGGCTACCTCCGGAGAGCGGAAATTACCTCCTTGTGCAAAAATGCTCCGAACCTCTGAGCCTGCAAACCAGCGCAGCGTATCTAAATCATGCGAGTTAACTTCTCCGATAGGCCCGTAGCTCTCGCGCACGTTATACATCCATGGCTTTGGATGAGAGGGGCCACGAGTAAGCGATTTCACCAGCACAACGTCACCAATTTGACCTTCGTCAATGGCACGACGAGCATGTTGCAAACTCTCATCAAAGCGGCGCATAAAACCCAATTGCAATTTAGTGCCGTTCTTATCACAAGCGGCAATCATCTCTTCGCACTCAGCTTCTGAAGCTGCCATGGGTTTCTCGCAGAATACATGCTTGCCAGCCTCTGCAGCCGTGACCACTATGTCGCGATGCATGGCCGTAGGCGTTACCACCACAACTGCATCTATCTTGGGGTTTTCAATGGCCTCATGCCAATCTGCATACACATGTTCAACGCCGAGTTCTGCCTGGGCATTTTCGCGAGCCTGCTCCGAGGGATCGGCAATTGCATACAGACGCGCCCCTCGAACTCCTCCGGCATAATCGCGTGCATGAATCATACCGGCACGTCCACAACCTATTACACAAACTTGTATTGGAGCCATCATTCTCCCTTCAGAATCCCTGACAAAAGGTCTTAGGCACATTACATCCTTACTTATTCACGATGAATCGCAAATATGTAATATAAATCTCACTCGTTAGGAATTGATTCGAACCTCGAATGTATTGGATTCACCGCGGTACTTCGCTATTGAATACTCAACAACACGGTCTGCTGCATCCTTTGCGACGGTGTGGAACAGGAAACAAGGATCGCCTTCTTCAACATCAAGCAGTGCGGCAAGTGTTGGATCTGCACCCACAACATCTATCGATCGAACAGCTGATACCACCTTTTCTCCCAGCTCATTGAGGACGTCATACATAGAACGCGATTGAAAATCATACGTATCAAACGTCGGGACAAGAGCTGCTGGAATATAGCTTTCATTAAAGACATTGGGCACATCGTCGGCATACCGAAGGCGAACCAGCTTAAACACTTCATCACGTGGATCAATCTCAAGACGACGAGCCACCTCATCGGATGGGTTTTCGCGCCTCAGCGCCAACACTTCGGTCCGTCCGATCTTGCGATTTGCTTTCATTTCCTCTTCAAAGCTGCGGATTGTAAGCGTAAAACCTTGCTCGATTTTTCGCTGTCGCACTTGAGTTCCGCGCTTGCGGCGTTTATCCAAATACCCCTCGTCGGCAAGAGCTTGCACGGCCTGACGAACCGTAGGCCGGCTTACGCCATACGTTTCTGCCAGTTCCACCTCCGATGGAATAACCTCGCCAACAGCATATTCGCCCTGCTCAATCTTGGTCCGAAGGTCATTTCTTATCTTTGCGTAAAGCGGAGTTCTCGCCATAGACGCTTCTTTCTTTCGATGTACTACGCCGAATAAGCCTGTTTCTTTTGCAATGAGCTTGTTCATTGATTCATTACCTATTATTATGTCATTACATTATCAACATCTTGACAGTATCGTCAATCAATGAGGCGCATAATATCCGCCAAACAAAGGGAGGCTCTATGGCACGCTGGACACTCGACGATTTTGCACGCCTGATAGATCACACTAATCTGCATGCCGATGCTACAGAAGCAGACATGGTCAAGCTCTGTGACGAGGCAAAGCGCTATCACTTTAAGATGGTCGCTATCAATCAAACACAGTCAGCGTTCTGTGCGAAGCAATTAGAAGGTACTGATATTGATACGGGTGCCGCCATTGCATTCCCACTCGGACAAACAAGCATTGCTGCCAAGGCCTTTGAGACACGCGATGCCATTGAGCAGGGTGCTAATGAAATTGACTATGTAGTTAACCTCACCGAGGTAAAAGAGGGCCATTGGGATTACGTAGAAAAAGAGATGGAAAGCATTGTTGCCATCTGTCGTGAAGCCAATATCCCCAGCAAGGTTATTTTTGAAAACTGCTATCTCACAAACGAAGAGAAAATCAAGCTCTGCGAGATTGCCCGTAACGTTGAGCCAACCTTTATTAAGACCTCAACAGGCTTTGGCACTGGCGGAGCAACAGTAGAGGATGTTCGCCTCATGAAAGAGCATGTAGGCGATAAGGTCCAGGTAAAGGCAGCCGGCGGCATCAGAACTGCCGAAGCATTTCTCGATATGATTCGCGCAGGCGCCACACGTATTGGCTGTTCGGCAGGCGTTAGCATCATCGAGGAGCTTCGTCAGATGATGGCCGAGCAAGGTGTTGACGCTCTGGAGGTATAACCATGGCAGACGCAGTCTCTTATCCCCGCATTTATCTCACGTGGGATAACGTTGCTTTTTACAAACGCTGGTGCACGCCAGACGAATGGGCCGAGAAGATCGCGGATCTGAACATTCGATATGTTGAAGCAAGCGCAGATAATGAGCACGATCCCCTCTTTATGGGGCCAGACTATTTCCATGCTTGGATAGGTCAAGTTCGCGATGCGGAGCGCCGGTACGATATCCGAGTCGCAAATCTTTATTCAGGCCATGGTACCTACTCAACCCTGGGCATGACGCATCCAGATGCTCGCGTGCGCGAAAACATGATGAACAATTGGTTCTATCCCATGGTAGAAGCCGCGGGAGAACTTGGCTGTGGCATGGGCTTCTTCGCACATGCATTTCCTCATCGCGTCCTGCAGTCTCAAGCCACATACGGTGAATACGTTGACTTACTTATCGAACAGTTAGTTCAACTTAATCGCCACGCAGGAGAGGTAGGGTGCCGAGAGCTTGGTCTGGAGCAGATGTATACACCGCACCAATACCCGTGGCGTATTAACGATACTCGTGAGCTGCTGCGCCGCGTAACTCAGGAGAGCGGACGTAATTTCTACTTCACGGAAGATGTAGGACATCATCAGCGCAAATTCCAACGCCCTTCTGAGGGCCAATACCTCACAACACCGTATCCCGATCTGTGGCTTGGATCAGACAAGGCCTTTGCCCTTGCACGCGAACGCGGCATTTCTGCCTGGCCCTCAATCGAAGAGGATATGGATAAGAACCCACAGCTGTTTGCCAGTGCCAAAGACTGCGACTGCTATCAGTGGCTCTCTGAACTTGGCTGCTATAGCCCCATCATCCATCTCCAACAGACAGACGGACAAACCTCAGCTCACATTTCGTTCACTGAGAAAACAAACGCTTGGGGAATCATCAATCCTCTCAAAGTGCTTTCTGCGCTCAAAGCCAGCTATGACAGACCAATCGATCCAGGCATGCCGGATCGCTGTACAGACATTTATCTCACGCTTGAGCTTTATTCCGGTACCGCCTCAATTATCGAACAGGATTGGGTTGGATTCGAGGAGAGCGCCCGTTACTGGAGAAACGCCATTCCAGAAGATGGCCTTCCACTTGATGAACTTGTCGCACGGCTTTCAGCCAAAGCTTAGGCGTCGTTTTATCCGCAATGAGGCCGCGCAGCAATGCACGGCCTCATTTTTTGATAAGAAATGTCTAACGTTTTATTCAGATGCTACGTAAGTTTTCTCCTCGCTACCATCAAAGGACATGCCCCAAACCTCGTATCCAAGGCTTGCAACATCGCCGCCACCGTTGAGAATAATCATGTGGTCTCCAGCGTTAAGCAGCATGACATTGAAGCCATCTGCTGGAAAATCGACCTGCGATGTTTCACCATTTCCGGAAAGTGGAACTGCCACCATGTAAGAAGGTGTCATCGCATAGCCTTCTGAATTGTCGTAAGCAATAAGATAGGCTTTATCGTCAGCATACATACCAATATACACGCCGGTTTGTGCAGGAGCTTCATAGAGCCGCTGCACATCAGACCCGTCCACTGCTACCGAGACGAGCTTCTGATAATTGATCGTAGAATTACTCTCTTCGAAGTACAGACGACCGTCTTTATATGCAAGAGCAGAGATCGTACCAATGTCGCTCTCATATATTACAGACATATTCGAACCATCGAGGTCCTGTGCATAAATCGTGCTCTTAGATTGGGCTGAGCTGGAAGAATCAGTGGGAGTGGCTGCATAGTAGATACGATCGGGGGTTAGGACAAAATATGCATAGCCATCCACCTGAACTTCGCCGAGTTCTTCAATATCAGACCCGTCTTCGTTCATGCTAACAACCTGATAAACAACCCCGTTAACATCAGACGCATTGTTCGTTATCAGAACATAGAGTTTGCTGTCGAAAAGGTATACCGCTGAAACATTGTAATTTGCGTCATCCACATCTACTGTTTCAAATTCATGGATCGTCTCTGCATCAGATCCATCTGTACGGACACGCACGAGCTTCTGCGTTTGTTTGCCTGAGTTATCGTAGTCATAGGTAAACTCGCAGAAGTAAAGCCAGCCATCATCAATATTGAGAAATGACGCATAAGAATACGAATGTTCATCAATCGTTATTGGATAGATAGTCTCTGTTTCAGAGCTATCGCCATTCCACTTTGCCCGGCAAATGCCTCCGCCTCGATAACTAATAAAGTAATCGTAGTCGTTATCAGAAACGCCGTAGCCATATCCAACAGAAATATTTGAGCTGTAGTTTCCCTGCGTGTGACCAGGCTCTTCAGACACAGCACCGGTTCCACCACGCAATAGACCAGCAATGGGGCCGATGCCCATAAACCCAAGCACTGCAAAAGCACCAATTACAACAACCAGCACCCCAACGATTGCTATTGGAATAAGAGGGAACTTACGTGGTGGATTTACATGAGGTGTGTTCAGCTGCGATTGATCATGGGTTGTATCCTGAGAAGTCTCTGGCATGTGGCAGCCACATTTAGGGCAGAATTTTGCACCATCGGCAACTTGAAATCCGCACTTTGGACAAAACATGAGCAGATCACACCCTTAACAAAAAAGACCTGCTTCAGAGAAGCAGGTCTTTATCACACTAAATCAGCTTGGTTCCGCATTTGAGGCAGAACTTATCGTTCGCGCCGACCTCTGCGCCACAGTTTGGACACGTAGGTGTCGTAGGCTTCTCAGCCGATACTTCCTCGGGCTCTGCTGGAGCAGCCTCCGTAGCATGTCCGCAATACATGCAGAACTTATCATTCGGACCAAGCGGAGCACCACAGTGAGGACATGTCTTGTAATCCGGAGCTGCTGGTGCCTCAGGCTCGGCTACAGGTTCGGGCGTTGCTTCAGACTCGACTGCAGGCTCAGGAACACTTTCAGGCTCTGTATCAGGTTCTGGAGCAAGCTCGGAGGCTTCCTCAGGCTCGGCCACAGGATCAGCTTCGTTCTCGGGCTCTACTGTTTCGGTTATCTCCTCCACTACCACTGTCTCTACAACCGGTTCTGGCTCAGGAACAAGGGTTTCTGAAACC
>URWR01000017.1 GCA_900551595.1 uncultured Coriobacteriaceae bacterium | reverse complement strand
AAGCGTAGAAAAATATGCATCGGGGCCATCTTCTACGATGCGTCCGGTTGGCTGATTGCCGTCATTATCGGGGATACGAGCGTTCATATAATTGATGCCCACAAATTCTGGTGTGATTTGCGTGCGGCCACCGGCCTGGCCCACACATACAACAGCATCGGGGTTGTATTTTTCTAACGCTGCAGCAATACAATCGATGTCTTTTCCGAAAGCAACAGGTATTTCCATCTTGATAATGTGCGCATCACCAAGCGTATCGGGAAGTTGCCGAACAGCTTCATAAGAAGGGTTTATCGCTTCGCCACCAAAAGGCGCAAAACCAGTTACGAGAATCTTCATGCAGTAAACCTCACAAACTGTTTTTTGGGATTAGAACATCCATAAGACAGCACGCTACTTACTATAGGGATTTAGGCGGACCCCATGATTGAGCCATTGAAGTATTGAATTACCAGCAGCATACCGGCAAGACTCGCCACAAAGATAAGCACGCCAAGACCGCAAAGTATTTTTCCTGCATGCTTGTGAGGAGCTGCATATAAAACAATGCCTCCAAGAGCTGTTATAGCCCCGCCGATACTCAGACCAAGCATGCAAAAGCCTTCCCAAAAAGTAAAAGCCGGCATGGCCTGGGCAGATACGTGCTCGTAGTGGTAGGAATGCAATAAGCGGGGATCTCCCGTTGCCATCATGTACACCGCTGGAGCCGAGAGCGCTACAAAAACAACAACGAGCACGATGCCCACTAAAGCTGTGCGGAATGAAAAACGGGTGGAATGATTCTTGTTCTGAATAGGGGGTGTTGTTGCAAAGGAGAAAAGCGCTCCGTTGTGGTGCACGATGCAGGCAAGCATGGCGCCAATACTGGCAATAAAGAAAATAAGTCCCAGGATGGTAAGAACGGAGTAGTTGGTAATAAGCAATCCTGTGCTCAATCCGCATACGATGAGGCATACTCCGGTTTCTTTTGCCAATTGTGGTCGCTCTGCCTCTGGTGTGGTGGCGTAATGGTAGGAGTGTAAGAGGTGATAATTGCCTGTTACCAGCATGTATATGCCGAGACCGACAATGAACAACATCACCAAGACCATAAAGACATATTTCATATCTTTGTCCTTTTGACAGGTCAAGACTTGCTGTAGACGAATTGCAAAGCAGGATAGTACCCTTGGATGCAAAGTCAAGGGTTTGGAGGCATGCTATGGGCGAAATTACTTGTCCCCAATGCGGAGCCGTATTTAAAGTTGATGAAACGAGCTACGCCGAAATTGTTCGCCAAGTGCGCGATGAGCAATTCGTTCGTGAAGTGCATGAACGTGAGCAGGCGCTCAAGCGTGAACATGAAGCAGCGTTGAAGTTGGAGCACGAGCGGGCTGCGCATGAGCTGCAAACAAGCGTAGAGACAACCCGTCATACTTATGAAACAGAGCTCACTGAGCGCGATGCAAAAATAGCTGAGCTCTCTGCCAAGATTGAGACGCTTACCTCACAACAATCCACTGAAGTTGAACTAGCTGTTGTTCGAGCAACGCATCAGATTGAACAAGAGCGCGATGAGGCACGCTCTCAGCTGGCTCAAGAGCGTGCTGTCCACGAATCGGAGCGAAAGCAGCTTCAAACCGCCCATGCATTAGAAATTGAACAGGAGCGCAAAAACAATGCAGCGCTTGTTCGATATAAGGACGAGGAGATTGAACGCCTGCGCGATATGAAAGCACGTCTCTCAACCAAGATGGTGGGAGAAACGTTAGAGCAGCATTGCGAAACAGAGTTTAATCGTCTCCGCATGACGGCATTTCCGCGCGCTTATTTTGAGAAAGATAACGACGCATCTTCTGGAACGAAAGGCGATTATATTTTCCGCGAAGCCACTGAAGATGGCACTGAAGTTATCTCCATCATGTTTGAAATGAAAAACGAGAACGACACTACGGCTTCGAAGCATAAAAACGAGGACTTTTTTAAGAAGCTCGACCATGATCGTAAGCAAAAAGGATGCGAATATGCGGTGCTCGTTACCTTGCTTGAGCCAGAGAGTGAGCTGTACAACACCGGTATTGTGGATGTGAGCTACCGCTATCCCAAGATGTATGTGATTCGTCCACAGTTCTTTATCCCTATGATTACGCTTCTGAGAAATTCGGCTATGAATGCCCTTTCTTATCGACAGGAGCTTGCAGAAGCGCGTCGTCAAAACATTGACGTTACCAACTTCGAAGAAAAGATGAATGAGTTCAAAACGGGTTTTGCGAAGAACTATGACGCGGCACACCGCCGTTTTGAAACGGCAATTTCTGAGATAGACAAGACGATTGACCATCTCAACAAGGTAAAAGAGAACCTTTTAGCATCTGATCGCCAGCTGCGCTTTGCAAACGATAAGGCCGATGGACTTACTATCCGAAAGCTCACATGGGGAAATCCAACCATGAAAGCGGCATTTGATGAGGCGAGAGATGCGCAGCAAAAGAGCGTTTCTTCAGAAGTCGCCCCTGATTTAGATGAAGCTGTGGAGCCTGACGATATTATGCAACCCTGAAAATGCAGCTCGCTACGGTAAATAGCTTTCCGTTTGGGCTATTGCGAAGCTGAATGGAGCGTTTGCTATGGTACCGTTTGTCCCATCCCTTGTACGTTTTCTCTTTTGAGAGTTCGAAAGAAAGGTCAGTAATGATCAAGGAGCTTATCTCCGATGAGGAAGTTTTGAGCAAGCCTGCTGAGCCTGCAGGCGTGGAAGATGCAGATCTTGTACAAGACCTGCTTGATACTATGGCATCCCTTGATGATTGCGCTTGTCTTGCAGCCAACCAGATTGGTGTTGCCAAGGCGGTCATTGTGTATCAAACCGACAAACATCCTCATGTAATGCTCAATCCCAAGCTTGTTGCGATGGTGAAGCCTTACATGGCTATGGAGGGTTGTCTCAGCTTGAAGCGAGAGACACCTGTTAAGCGTTTCCAGCTCATTCGTGTGAGCTATGACACCATTGTTGACGGTAAGTTGGTTTCGCAGACACGCAAGTTTACGGGTTGGACCGCTGAGATTATTCAGCATGGTATTGATCACTGTGCAGGTGTGCTCGTGTAAGTATTTTTTACTAAGTGAATAAAGGAGGCTGGATGTTCTGTACAAAATGTGGCGCCCAAAATGCGGATGGTGCAAAGTTCTGTACAACGTGCGGTGCACCGCTTGGAAATTCTGAAACTGCTGCAACGCCTCAGCCTAGCACTGAAGCATCGCAGCCTCCTATTGAGGGCGATAAGACATCTGTTCAAACCATCTCCTATGATGTCTCTTCGCCATCGAATGCCGCCGCTAGTTCGTCACAAACCTCTGGTTCTCAAGAGCCACCTCAGTCGTGGCCGGACAAGGGCGATTCTCATCAAAACTCAAACGGAAAGAAATCAAAAAAGACTGCGATTATCGTAGCGATTGTGATAGTTGTTCTCGTGCTTATCGCTACGGTGGTTGGCCTTACTATGGCCGGCATTATTTCTTTTGGTGACAACACAACAGAAGAGGCTGCCGTAGAAGAGTCGGCTACATCTGACGATGCATCCGAGAAGTCGAAGGATGAAGAAAAGGAGTCAAGCAAGAAGCGTTCTTCTTCCGACTCCTACCTCGAGGCAGATTTTTATGATTGTGACCCCGAAGAACTTCAGAGCTCGTTTGAGGACCTTGGTTTCGAATTAAGCGACGTTTCTGCTGTTGGACCTTCTGATGGTAGTAACGATAATCCTGGAACACTCTTTGCAACCTTTACAGGGGAAGCATCTGAGGATTTACCAGGCCTTAAGGGCGATGAAATTGAAATTACCGTTGGAATAAATCTGACTGACGACGAACAGTTTTCATACGATTCCTATGGACTTGCAGACAATCCGGTTGATTCACTTGATGAGCTTTCTGACAAATGTACGGTAAGCAACGTGGTTTTTGCCTATGAGTCAGATGTATCGAAAGATGAGTTTGTTTCTATCATGAGCGATATTATTGATACATGCTCGTTTGATAAGCCCTCGTATGCTTCTGCAAGTGATGATGAGTTGCTTGATGAAGCGGTAGATGAGTTTAAGCTGAGCTCCGAAAACGCCCACATAGAAAGCAGTTATGTCGGAGATGTGCTCTATCTCTCCGGCTCTGACTGGTCAATAAGCATTATGGGCGGAGATGAGCTTGGAGGTACCTTCGTCGACTTCGATCTTTATATGTAACCTCGCGTTAGAAATGCTTTTCTGAGAGGAGGGGGCTTCTGGCTCCCTCTTTTTTTGAGCTAGGGATGTACGTCAGCGCAAGAAGACCGCTCACCAGAAGAGTTCAATTTGTTCAGAAGTTCAAAATAAATCATGAGAAAACTGTGCTAGAGTTTCCAGAAATTGAACTGATAGAGATAAGTTCAATTTGAACCGGCTCTTTGGTACGAAGAATTCAATTTGAACTGAGGCGTCTATGGAGCAAGAGAAGCACAAGACATTTGCTGACCGCATGCGCCAGGCTATGACCAAACGAGATTTGAAACAGTCTGATCTCATTCGGATTGCATCACAACGAAATGCTCATCTGGGAAAAAGCCAGGTGAGTCAATATCTCAGTGGAAAGGTGCTGCCGCGTCCAGACTCACTCAAGTTGCTTGCAAGCCTTTTAGAGGTAAGCCCAGAATGGCTTCTCAACGGAGAGAAAACCGCTGCTAAAGATGAACGAGCACACGAGCGGCTTGAGACCGCACAAACAATTCCTTCTACTCCTACCCCAAGAGAAAGTAAGCCAGCTATGCGTACCTTTAAGAAGTCTTCCAAGCTCGACAATGTGCTCTATGACGTTCGTGGACCTGTGGCCGATGAGGCGGCTCGCATGGAGAGCGAAGGCCTGCGTATTCTCAAACTCAATATTGGCAATCCTGCGCCATTTGGTTTTAGAACACCAGATGAGGTTATTACCGATATGCGCCAACAGTTGCCCGACTGCGAGGGCTACTCCGACTCTCGAGGTCTTTTTTCTGCGCGCAAAGCAATAATGCAGTATGCGCAGATTAAGAATTTGCCCAATGTGACGATGGATGGTATCTATACCGGCAATGGCGTTTCCGAACTCATTCAGCTCTGCATGAACGCCCTGTTGGATACAGGCGATGAAGTGCTCATTCCTAGCCCTGACTATCCGCTTTGGACCGCATGCACTACCCTTGCAGGTGGTACGCCAGTTCATTATGTCTGTGATGAAGAGGCTGAGTGGAACCCGGATATTGCAGACATGGAGTCCAAAATTACCCCGCGTACCAAGGCTCTTGTCATCATTAATCCCAACAATCCAACGGGCGCGGTCTATCCACGCGAGCTTCTTGAGGAAATCGTCGAGCTTGCTCGCCGTCATCAGCTTATGATTTTCTCAGACGAGATTTACGATCGTCTGTGTATGGATGAGGCAGAACACATCTCAATTGCGTCGCTTGCACCAGACCTGCCTTGCGTCACATTCTCCGGCCTGTCAAAGAGCCATATGATTGCTGGCTATCGTATTGGTTGGATGGTGCTTTCGGGCAATAGGCGCAGCATGCGCGATTTTGAATATGGCGTGACCATGCTCTCTAACATGCGTCTTTGCTCGAATGTTCCCGCACAGTCCATTGTGCAAACAGCCCTGTGGGGCTATCAGAGCGTAGAGCGCTATGTAAAGCCTCATGGCAGGATTTATGAGCAGCGCAACTATGTGTACGAGGCGCTGAATAGCATTCCGGGCATTAGTGCGGTGAAGCCCAAGGCGGCGTTTTACATCTTCCCCAAGATGGATGTTAAGCGCTTTAACATTACTGATGACGAACAGTTTGCACTCGATTTGCTCCACGACAAGCGCATTCTTATTACTCGTGGTGGCGGATTTAACTGGGGTGCACCTGATCATTTTCGTATCGTGTATCTTCCGCGTATGGAAGTTTTGCATGAAGCAATGGATGATCTGGCCGATTTCTTTGCATACTATCGTCAGGAATAATTAAGCTTTGTGCAGGGTATGCGTCATTGCGCTCATAACAAACTGCTTACGCGAGCTTTTCGGAGTCCTTGCTTGCGAGTTGCTGCTGGTTGCGCCATTGTTGGATAATAGGTCGTTGTGCTCCCAGCGCCAAAAAGGCGCATACCGAGCCTGACTGGAGTAACTATGCCCGATAAGCGTACAAATGTAATCACCTGGGATGAGTTCTTTATGCGTGTTGCAATTGCAGCACAGCTTCGGAGCAAAGATCCAAATACGCAGGTGGGCGCCTGTATAGCAGACACAAATCATCGTATTTTATCGGTGGGCTACAACGGCACGCCATCCGCTTTGAATGACGACGATTTCCCCTGGGGCGTCTCGGATGATCCGCTTAATGATAAGCACAGCTATGTGGTGCATGCAGAAGCAAATGCCGTGCTCAACTACCGTGGTTCTCTCAAAGATTTAAGCGGGGCCACGGTGTACGTTACGCTGTTCCCTTGTCATGAGTGTGCCAAGATCCTTGCTCAGGCAGGTATTGGCGAAGTGGTTTATCTGGATGATAAGTACGAAGGAACCGATGACAATCGAATCTCAAAAAGGATTTTTGAGTCTTGTGGCATAGCGTTTCGTAGTATGACGGTTGAGGGGTAAGGCGAGTGCATGCCTGCGAGCGCCCAGACAGCCCCAGAAGTCTTTTTGCAAAGAGCCCGCGAACTTGTTGAAGCTGACCCTGGCCGGGTTTCCGGATTCGATGTTTCCTTTAATATGCGCGATTTGGGTGGCCATGCAACGGTTGATGGCCGGCGTGTAAAACATGGGCTGCTTTTTCGCTCTGGTGAGCTTGCTCGTGCCGATCACAACGAAATGCTGGTAATAAGCTGTATAGGCTTGAAATACGTGGTTGATCTGCGCACCAAGGCGGAGGCCGCCGCAGCTCCCGACCCCCGATTGCCCGGCGTTACTTCGGTTCGTATTAGTGGCTATTTAGATCGCAATGGTAAGGAAGTCGATCTTTCTCCTGGTCGTGCGTGGCGTCTTATTCTGAAGCCGCGACATCGATGCTCATCAACAACGCGCAATCCTGAGGCAAGTTGGGAAGCGTCGATGGTGGCAGGCGTGTACGCATCGCTTGCCTTCGATAATGTTGCCTTCCGTGAGCTGTTTACGCTGCTTGAAGATGACGACGTGCCGCTTCTTTTTCACTGTTCGGCAGGTAAAGACCGGTCTGGCGTAGCAGCAATGCTTATCCTGCTTGCCCTTGGTGTATCGCCAAAAGATGTTGTATCCGATTTTGCACTGTCAAATGCTTACCGAGCTTCAAATATTATGGGGGCACTTCAATCGCACCCGCTTCTTGCACGTCTGCCGCTTGGCAACTTTATTCTGTGTGCTAATGAGGGTGTGATAGAAGAATGCGGCCATCGCATGATTCGCGAAATCGTACACGCATATGGAACGCTCGAACGCTTCTTTGAATCGGAGTATGGCCTTACGGCAGAGCGGTTATCGGCGCTGCGCGATCGCTATTTAGAGGATTAAACAAAGAGATTAAGCTCTTCGCGGTCCTTCTCATCAATTGAGCGATGAACACGACAAGGTGCTCCAAAAGCAACTACATTAGCTGGTATGTCATGAGTGACAACGCTGCCTGCTCCAATGACGCTGTTCTCGCCAATGCTCACACCTTTGCAGATGGTGGCATTTGCACCAATCCACACATTGCGCCCTATGTGAATGGGAGCGGCGCATGAAACACCTGCTTCTCTCTGAGCAGGGTCGAGCGCATGGGATACGGATGCAATAACGACGCCCGGCGCAATCATGACGCGATCTCCAATGGTTACAGGGGATGAATCAAGAATGGTGACGCCATAATTGAGAAAGGCAAACCCTTCGAAATGAATATTAAAGCCGTAGTCGCAGCGAAAAGGCGGCTGGATAATGGGTTTACCTCCTGGGGCAAAGAGCTCCTGAAGAATGGCTGTGCGCCCCTCCATATCAGCGCAATCGGTGGAATCGTAACGCTGACAAAGACGGCGTGCGCGCGTTTGCAAGGCAATCGACTCGGAACTGACTGTGCCTATCCAGCCTTCTTCTGAGGTGAGAGCGGCATATAACTCTTGAGAATCGGAGGAACTCAACATAGCTGTTCCTTACATACGCTGATCGAGCCAGAGAAAATTCATAAGGCTTGGAGCAAGAGCGCCCCAGCTCTCTTCATCTGATCCACCATTTTTTTGAATGGTTACATAGATGCTGGCATTTCGCGCAGAAAGTAGCTGAGCGATTTTAGTAGCAGCGCGTGTTTCGGGGCTATCGCGCACAATGTGAGAACTTGTGGCAGTTGCAGCAAGATCACGCTCGCCCCAAGAGAGAAAAACGCGGGTATCGGGGCTAATTTCTTGAGACAAAAGCTCTTTGGTTAGCAGGTGGTTGCTATCGCGCAGGTCGCAAGAAAGACAACCTGCCTTTGAAAAGACTTCGTTATGGCCAAAAACGGCATGGAGGGCAAGAATGCCTGTGCTGCCCGCTCCCACAATAGCCGTAGCTTCACGGTGAGACCACGTGCGCAGTTTTGCGTCGATATGTGGCTTGATCCTTTTTTCGATGAGGTCAACCGGGTCTGAATTGTCGACGGTTGTTGCAGGAGTACCTGTCTGACGTTCAAGAGCAACGACAATCATGCGCTTGCTCCAGTTATCCAAAAACTGCTCAAGGCGCCAGTTGGGAAGTGTTTTAAACGGTTGAACCTTTGTTTTGCTTTCGGGTTCTTTGGTACTTTGCTGAGCTTTTGCAGGTTTGGTACCAGCGCGCTTTTTTGATTTCTCTTCGTCTACAGGTGCGTTATTTGCAGGCAAAGCTTCTTCGGATTCGTTCGCACCTTCTGTCTGAGGAAGAGATGCTTCTTGTACCGGTGAAAAGAGATTTGTGCCATCAAGCACATAGGTTACCGGATAGCGCTCGTTTGAATCCCAGTAGTCATTTGGCAAGTACACCTGGATCTGACATGTGTCATTTGGTGGCCAGAAGCGTTCGTCTCGTGTGACGACCATTGTGCTCCCTTCCAAATGCCCTGCGCTATTCGTTTTACTTTATCGTATCTTGGTATCCTCTGATGCTCTCGTCGAGAGCAAAGCCGGTAGATTTCGACAAGCGCCTGATAGTCGGTGTAAATTTGTGTTGGCTTTGTGTCTGGCCTTTGAAAGATATTGTTGCGAACTGAGGAAAAGAGGAATCGTTATGACAAAGAAAGGGCTTGTTGCGGCAGATGCTTCATTGGATGAAGTTCGAGAGACCTTTGCGCACGACCTCTTTGCAACGCAGGCATGTGGCTGTCAGATTGAAGAGGCATCATATGGTCATGCTGTTTGTTCGTTTGAGGTAGCGCCCGTTCATAAAAATGCCTCAGGAGGTGTTATGGGCGGAGCTATTTTTACGTTGGCGGATTTTGCACTGGCCGTGGCCTGTAATATGGGGGAGACGCCCACAGTTTCGGTGAGTAACTCCATTGAATTTATGTCTGGTTGCCGAGGCACGCAACTTATTGCTCGCGCTGATGTAGACAAATCGGGCCGATCGCTCGGTTTTTATACCGTGGATATAACTGATGAGTTGGGTACCCCTGTTGCTCGTATGACAGCAACGTGTTTTCGCAGGGCAGAGTAGAAAAGCAACATTGTATAATGCCAGCTCGAATGCAGACGATAGTTGACGAAGTGTACTCTGCAACCCAGAGGTTCATTTGAGAAACGTTTTTTCAGCTCTGAAATAAGAAAGCGAGAAGTTATGGCGCTCACAGGTAAACAAGTTAGACAACTCAGGAGTCTTGCACACCATCTTGACCCAGCGGTACTTATCGGCAAGAACGGCGTTGTAGAGGGAACCGTGCATTTGGCGGCAGAAAGCCTTGAGGCACATGAGCTCGTAAAGTGCGATGTGCAGGATGGAAGCGGGCTTACTGCCCGTGAAGCAGGCGAGATTCTCGCCGAGCGCCTGGGAGCTGATCTTGTACAGGTTATAGGCCGTAAATTCGTGTTGTATCGTGAAAATTCGCGCAAAGATATTAAGCATATAGAGCTTGAGCGCTAGGTAAGAACTGCAAAGAGCTTGCTAAATATTGCCCGTAAGTTTGTTTTTCACAATGCCCAAGCACTCACGAAAAACATTGTTTGGCAAATACCAGGGCGTTGAATATGCTGCGATTCCGAAAGCATGTTCAATGCCCTGTTTGCGTGCAATGGCGAGTGCACGATAGACGTGAAAATCATTTGTCACAATGCCAAAAGAGAAATCTCGATAAGGGCAAGCGTGGTCTTTGTCAGACGTCTGTTCCAGGACCGTCTGCATAGAGAAACGAAGATTCTCAACCGTGGTTGTTGAGGTGCTTTCATCTAAGATTCGCGAAGAGGTTATGCCCTGCTGAGTAAGGAAGACGTGCATGCAGGCGGCTTCACTGCAAGGCTCGTTTGCACCTTGTCCTCCGGAGACAACACAGCGTGTAGATGGGTTTTGTTTGAGATAGTGCACTGCACTATCCAAACGATAGCGCAGTGCATAACTTGGTTCGCCAGAGGCGCGTACTTGTGCCCCAAGCACGATGAGAAAGTCCAGACCAGCAGGCACGTCTTGATGGGCGGCGTGCATAATTTTGAGACCAAGCACGACGAAAAAGATGCAAATAACCGCTAAACCCAGAGCTACAGCTCCGCCAATCCATGCTGGAAGCATCTCCCAAAAACCCAGATAGATGGAGCAGCCCAAGGCGATACATGCCGCACCGATGCCATACCAAACGACAAAGAAGTGCACACCAGAATGTATGGCCATAACGGTTGCGCCGTATGCCACCGAGAGTATGCCAATGAGGATAAGAAAAATACCCATGCGAATTACTCGACGCCTGTCTCCAGCGTGTCGCGAATTGCAAGAATAAATCCTTCAGTGTCGAGCGTGGTGGGATTGGGCAGCGTAGTGATGCGCGCTAAATCTCCCGTCATCCGCCCAGATTCAATGGTCTTACGTGTGGCTTGCTCCAGGCGATTGGCAAAGTCTACTAGGTCGGGCAGCTGGTCAAGTTCACCGCGCTTGCGCAAAGCACCTGTCCAAGCAAAAATAGTTGCGACTGAATTGGTGGAAGTGGACTCACCCTTGAGGTGTTTGTAGTAATGGCGCTGTACTGTTCCGTGAGCAGCCTCATATTCACGCGTGCCATCTGGTGCTACGAGTACAGATGTCATCATGGCGAGGCTGCCGAAGGCCGATGAGAGCATGTCGCTCATGACGTCGCCATCATAGTTCTTGCATGCCCAAATAAAGCCACCCTCAGCTTTAACAACACGTGCGACAGCATCGTCAATAAGGGTGTAGAAGTATTCAATGCCAGCCTCTTCAAAACGGCTGCGATATTCATTTTCATAGGTGTCGGCAAAGATGTCCTTAAAGCGATGATCATACGTTTTTGAAATGGTGTCTTTCGTGGCGAACCACAGATCTTGCTTTGTGGAGAGGGCATAGTCAAAGCAGCTTCGGGCAAAGCTTTCAATTGAAGAATCAAGGTTGTGAGTACCCTGTACAATGCCGGGTTCGGTGAACTGGTGGATGAGCTCACGCTGCTCGGTTCCATCTTCGGCTGTGTAAACAAGTTCAACTTTACCGGGACGATCGATGCGCATCTCGGTATTGCGATATACGTCGCCATAGGCATGGCGCGCGATGGTAATAGGCTTCTTCCAAGAGGTAACCACCGGCTCAATACCGCGAACTATGATGGGCGTGCGAAAAACCGTACCATCGAGCATGGCACGAATGGTGCCATTCGGGCTTTTCCACATCTGCTTCAGCCCATACTCTTCAACGCGTGCGGCATTGGGAGTGATGGTTGCGCATTTGACCGCTACGCCCAAACGACGGGTTGCTTCTGCGGATTCGACGGTAACGGCATCGTCAGTGCGATCGCGGTTCTCAAGACCTAAGTCATAGTATTCGGTCTTGAGGTCAATATAGGGCAAAAGCAAGTCATCCTTGATCATTTGCCAGATAATGCGGGTCATTTCGTCGCCGTCCATCTCTACGAGCGGCGTCGTCATTGCGATTCTGGCCATGAGGGCCTCCTTGCTCGATAAGTGTTTACGCATGCTTTGGGGAAGCTGCGCCAATACCGTCAATTGTAGCTGCCTTGCTCGGCTGTCGAGCAAGGCAGAAATAAACTAGAAAGGTTAGAGAACCTTTTCTGGGGAGAGCCATGCGGGCTGTTCGGCGCTTATCACACGAGCGCAAGCATAGGCCTTTGCAAGCGAGATTACGGAAACGCCCTGGTAGTTGCCAGATGGTTGACGGATAAGTACCAGTGCACAGTCAGCGTTTTTGTCATCGATCAAACAGATAGGCAAAAGCAGGCAGATGACATTTCTGATGGGGTCATAGGCTGGTGCTGCTGTTCGATAGCTCACACGACAGCGGAGCAATGCTGCATTGCAGGCATCGTCAAGCGCATGAACGAGACGGCGATAGGTACCCGGATCGGACTTTATGGCGTGAGACAGCGTATGAAGTGCCTTGGTGCGCTCCTGCTCAGAGCTTACTTTTTCGGTGTTGATAAGAAGCTCTGTGAGAGAACTGTTGCCTTCAAGCTGTTCGTTCAGGAATGCGCGAGGAAGACGTCCAAGCTGTTCGTTAACGATGCGCTCTGAATCGATAACAACAAGTTTGCCCTGTTCAGGACAGACATCGCTGAGGGTGGAAAGATAGGTGGGCGGCAAAGGAACTGGATCGAGGGATGCGGCGAGACGCATGCCTAGCTCACCCGAGCCAACACAGGCAAACCCTGCAAACTGCCATGCAATATCACCAGCGTGCGGCTCAAAGCAGGCGTATACATCGGTGCCAAATGGAGTTAGTAAGCCGGTATTAAATGCAGCTAAAGACTTATCCGGGGCTACCCCGAGAGCACCACTTAATTGTGCTCGATGAAAAGTCGCGCACAGATAGTCGCGCAAAATACCGTAACGTCCTGAAGTGCTCGCTGTTTGACCTGGATAGTTCCAGCGCTCTGGCGCAACCATGGCAGCAAGCCGGCCAAGCAGGGCATCCCACGAGCCGATAATGGCAAATTGAGCAAATTCACGTACGGGACTGGGCGCTGCAGGAGAGCCAAGCGGTTGCAAAGGAGCAAAATCTGTCCAGGCTCCATCGTCGGAATTTGGAAGTCCTTCGAGGCCAATGGCTTCGTGGGTTCCACCTGTGCCATCGTCGCCATCTATGTAGGCGAGACTCCAGCGCTTGCCTGCAACAGGTCGAGCGGTGCGTCGTAAGGTAACTTCAACCGGTGCCGATCCGTCTTCGCGCAGGTAGCGCAGGGGGAAGGTAACTTTGCTTCGCGTGCCGGAAAGCATGCCGGTGGATCGTGCAACACGCCAATCTTCGTCGAGAAGCGCCATGATATCCTCATTGAGTGGCAGCACGCGGTACAGAAGCGCAAGGGTGGCGTCTTTGCAGTGCACATCTGTCGAGAAGAACTGCGGTAAATCTGATTGCAGCTGTACCGGTGGTGTGCCCGCAGGAGAGCTATGTACATCAAGGTAAACGGCAGGCTTTGCTGGTTCCTCTACAGGAGCAGTTGGTACTTCAGGGACAGGCTGCTCTACAGAAGTGGAAACCACTTCAGAAACAGGTTCTTCTGTAGAAATGATTGTCTCTTCAGCTGATATTTCAGAAGTCGGTTCTTCTGAGGGTGTGAATGAAGTTTCAGGGGAAGATTCTGGCTCTTCAGAAGGTGCTGCAGGCTCTTCTTGCGTGTCGTCTGTATCAACAGCAAGGAGCTCTTTTAGTGTGAGAGCAGTGTGGGACGGCTGTTCGATTTCCGGCTCATCAGACTCCTGCTGTTCAGGCGCAGGAGCTGTTGTTTCTGTGTTGGATTCTTGAGAGGTTTCTGATGGTTCGGTTTTAGTAGCGTGGGTAGCCTTATGGCGTGGTCGTACGGGTTTAAGAGCTTTGGCCCCACGAGCGCGTTTCCAAGGTTTGCCCTTTTTGGCAGCCTTATCCTCAGAGGAAGATTCGCTCTTTTCTAGAGCAGTGTCATATTCAGCATTTGCAACAACTGTGGCAAAGATGCGGCCGCCTTTAAAGCGCGTAATACGGATAAACTCCGAAAGATTTTCTAACAGCTCTGTTGTGTCTGTGCAGTCGAGATCTTCTGGAGCAATCTGGTCTGATGCAAGCGCTTCTTCAACTCGCGTCAGCGAAGCCTGGTGGCCAACTCCGAGCTCATTCTTTAAGAGACGATAGAGATAAATGCTATTACCTGCGGAGATATGTGCCATCATGGTTCCTTCCTTAGTTATTACGTTCTAGGGTACTACCAAGGACTGCTTCAATTGGACTGCAAAATACTGCGAAGAGGTACAACAATACACGACAAGTCTGAAAGCATGCACCAAAGCGTATGGCTCAATTGCGCAAAAGAACGAGGGAGTGTTTTGTCCAAACAGTCTGAAAAGTATGTGGTGAATGGCATCCCTGTGGAGATAGAACGCAAGAAGGTTCGCCGCTTCAATCTGCGTGTTCGCAGAGACGGAACAGCGCATCTAAGTATCCCTAGACGTGCAAACTTTTGTCAGGCCTACGCTTTTCTCGATGCGCATGCCGAGTGGTTGAGAAATGCGGTAGAGCGCACAAAACGTGCTGCACAGGAGCAAGAGGCGTCTTTGAACAACGAAGGCAAGGTGCCGCTTTGGGGTGAGCTGGTGCCGCTTCCCGAGGGCTTGGGTGTTGATGAGCTGTACCGTCAAGAGATGGAAAAGCGTTTGCCAGCTGTTATTTCTCGTATGGAGTACGCCACAGGCCTCCATGCTGCGGGGTGGCAACTGCGTGCTATGACAAGCCGTTGGGGATCGTGCACACCGCAAACCGGCAACATACGCATCAATCTTCGTCTAGCAGCATATCCACCCAAATGTTTGGCTTACGTGGTAGCGCATGAGCTCACACACCTTGCAGAACCGAGCCATAATGCGCGTTTTCATGAACTGCTCCGGCGTGTTGTTCCCGATGAAAAAGATGTCCGTGCTTTATTGCGGGCGAATCCCTCCGTGCTTGCTCGTAAAAAATCATGTTGAAACGGTTCTGAGCGGTATCAAATCTGCCGTAAGCGGCAAGGTCGCTCTCTAATTTACTTTTGAGAGGATGACATCAGTCCATTCTTTGTTAGGCTTCACCCCAACGTTAGACCGATAGGAGAGAGCATGTCTTACTCACACTTGCGTGTCTGAGCGCACAGTTATGTGCGGTGCATGGTGGTGGACAAGGACTAACTCTCTTCCGGACTGACGTCGGCCATACGTGCACGCTTATAGAGGGCCCTCGGAAGTATCCGGGGGTCCTCTTTTTGTTTGGAAACAAGGTTTTATCCAAAACAGAAGACGCACTCAGGCAGATGCAATAAAAAGCACGCGAGAAAGGACACCTACCATGACAGCTACAAACACCAACCCTTACCGCCTCTTCGTGAAAATCAGATTCCTACCGCTTGGTATAACCTGCGTGCCGATATGCCTGAAAAGCCGGAACCCATGCGCTTGCCCAATGGCAAAATTGCCACACATGAGGACTTAGCACCGGTGTTTGCCGATGCTCTTGTCGACCAGGAGCTTGATGACAACACAGCATTGATTGATATTCCTGATCCGGTGCTTGAGATGTATAAGGTGTATCGACCGAGCCCGTTGTGTCGTGCCTACAATCTTGAGCGCGCGCTCAACACACCTGCGAAGATTTATTACAAGTTTGAAGGTAACAATACCAGCGGTTCTCATAAGCTCAACTCCGCTTTGGCACAGGCCTACTATGCCTACGCACAGGGTCTGACCAACATTACGACAGAGACAGGCGCAGGTCAGTGGGGTACTGCCCTGGCAGAGGCAGCCGCTCATTATCATCTTGATCTCGACGTATTTATGGTTAAGTGCTCCTATGAGCAAAAGCCGTTTCGCCGCAACATTATGGAGACGTTTGGTGCAACGGTTACTCCTTCGCCTTCTAATACCACTGAAGTGGGCCGTCGTATTTTGGCGGAGCATCCGGACTCCTCAGGTTCGCTGGGTACGGCCATTTCTGAGGCAGTAGAGCGAGCACTTCATGTACCCGAAAATCGCGGCAGGTATCAGTTGGGAAGCGTGCTTAACCAGGTAGTGCTCCATCAATCGATTATTGGTTTGGAGAGCTATGAGGCTCTGCGTGAGCTTGGTGAGTACCCCGATATCGTCATTGGATGTGCGGGAGGCGGATCAAACCTCGGTGGATTAATCGCACCCTTCATGCGCGATAAGCTCAAAGGCGAAAAGCCCAACACGCAGTTTATTGCAGTTGAACCGGCAAGCTGTCCTTCTCTTACACGCGGCGTGTATGCCTATGACTTTGCTGATACCGGCCAAACCTGCCCACTGTGCAAGATGTATACCCTCGGCAATGGCTTTATCCCCAGTCCTGATCATGCGGGAGGCCTGCGTTACCACGGCATGAGCCCTATTGTTTCTAAGCTCAAGCACGATGGCTACCTCGATGCGGTGGCGGTAAAGCAGACAGATGTGTTTGGAGCGGCTGAGCAGTTTGCCAAGCTGGAAACCATTTTGCCTGCACCTGAAAGTGCTCATGCCATTTTAGTGGCAATGCAAGAAGCAGAGAAGTGCCGAGAGACGGGCGAGGAGAAGACAATTCTTTTCGGACTTACAGGGACGGGATACTTCGATATGGTGGCCTACGACCGCTATAACCGCGGTGAAATGGAAGATCATATTCCCTCCGATGAAGAGTTGGAAATTGGCTTTAATACCATTCCGCACATTCCGGGAATCCAATAAGCCATTGTCAAAAACTTCTTCAGCCTGCAAAGCAAAGAGGTATAGAAAAACCCGCACAGACATGTTTGAAGACATGCCTGTGCGGGCGCTTTACGCAAGAGAGACGAAACTATGCGCCGTACTTCTCACGGCCAAGCTCGCTCCACTCAGGTTCTTCGTCGGGAAGAGAGCCAGCCTTTTTAGTAAAGAGCTCCTTCAGGCAGTTGTAGGCAACAATGAGGCCGAGAATGACCAGTAAAATTGCAAAGACAAGCTGAAGTCCGGAGGTGGCGATGACGGCAGCGCCCTTGAGCGAGAGAGCGTTAATGCAGCCCATGATGCTCTGGACAAGTGAGGTGAAGGTGCACACCAGCAGGAAGGCAACAGGCACATACAGCATGAAACCCTTGCGGCCAGTGCACTTGCAGAACACTGCCAACATGATCATAGTCATGCCGCCGAGCAGCTGGTTTGAAGCGCCAAAGAGTGCCCAAATGTTGTTGTAGCCACCAAAGGCAAGAGCAAAGCCCAAAAGAAGTGTCAGGATGGTAGCAACCCAGGTGTTAGATGCAGCCTTGGCAACACCAGTCGCATTGTCGCCAGCTTGCTCAGCTGCGTCGTTAGTCTTGGTAAAGAACTCCTGGAAGGAGAGACGGCCAATACGAGCGACAGCGTCAACAGAGGTGAGTGCAAGAGCGGAAACACACATGGTCATAAAGACAGTTGCCAGGGTGTTGTTCACGCCAAAAGCGGTCATGCCTTGAGCTACACCAGTAGAGAAAATCTGGAATGGCGTTGCAGAAGAAGCGCCCGTTGCATCAAAGGTGAAGAACGAACCATACATAATGGCTGCAACAACAATAGCGAGTACACCAACGAAAGACTCGGCAACCATGGCGCCATAACCAACCGGAAGCATGTCAGTTTCGTTGGAAACCTGCTTGGAGGAGGTGTTTGTCGATACAAGGCTGTGGAAACCAGAAACGGCACCGCAGGCAACAGTTACGAAAAGAA
>URWR01000016.1 GCA_900551595.1 uncultured Coriobacteriaceae bacterium | reverse complement strand
GTCCAGGGAATGAAGCCATGTGGATAGAGCAGCCATTGAAATAGGCGTCGGCGTCACCAAAGATGAAGTCTACCGTGCCCTCAATGTAGCAGTTGGTAAGCGATGCACGGTTACCCACCCCCCATGAGGTAGAGCGTATCCTGACGACCAATAAAGCTGCAGTCGACAAAATCGATTTTATCGGCATTAGAGCAGAAGGCTACCGCGGGTGTTTGATCATCTTCTCCTGTGTGCCCATAACCTTCGAGGTTGTAGTCATTCTGGAAGGTAATACCGCGAGCCGAGAAACCCTTACCCGATGCTCTTACCAATACGGTAGCGCATTCGTTGGTGCCAAGGTCAAACTTGTCTTGCGGGAGGTAGGTTCCATCAGTATCCCACGTGTTAGACGAGTAATAGGCAGCGTGGATAATGACAGGGTGCTCGTTTGTTTCATCGGCATTTTGGAAGATAACGCCCTCTTTATCGATAATCACACGCTCGTTATATGAGCCTGGTGCAATAGAAAGAACAAGGTGGTCCTTCAAAGAAGAGTCATTATCCGCCAGTGCTTCATTAATGGTTTGGTAGTCACCATTCGTGCCCACAGTGACCACATGGTAGGACTCAGTTTTGTCTGAACCATAATCCACCGAGATAGACGAGAGGTAGCAACTTGGACTATTACCATTGCCACCAGAGAAAGTTAAGGCCACGTAGTGTGTGTTAGTTGCATCTATAGCAATGTCACGACCAAGCGAAACCGACTCATGCTCGATGTTTCCACCTAACAAACTATCATCGAGGGTGATATCAAGATTGCCGTTGTTATTGCCCTCAATACGCAAGATAGCACCCTGAGCATCTGCTGCAATAGGAACATAAATGACCGTTCCAGGATTTACTTGTGTATTTGATTCACGCGGGTCAAATTTTCCGGATAGTGCATCTATCCGAAGGTTCTCATAGTCACCACGTGCATTTTGAATTGCATCGGCATCTGTGCCGGTAAGGTCCCAGGTGGTATCAGTTGCAGAGACGTCTGGCGTACCAGGGTACGTGCTGGTATCTTCTGCATAATCTACAGAGAGAGCCGTGATAAAGCTGCTGCCAGAACCTCCGAAACTAATTGCAACGTAGTGAGCATTTTCGGTGGTTGAGAGGTCAATAGGTGTATTGAAGCTGACATCTTTATCGTCAACTTTTACCGTTACCGAACCACCCTGTCCTGAAATCGTAAGAGTTGCACCATACGCGGACTGAGCAATAGGGACATAAATTACGGTATTAGCATTTACTTGTGTATCTCCCTCTCGAGGATCAAATTTGGCTTCGCTCCCAGAAGCATCAATCTTAAGGCCATCAACTTCGCCGCGCTGGATTCCAATATCTTGGAAAGATTGGCCTGTCTCACTGAGATTACTTAAATCCCATGTGGTGTCTTTTACAGCAACGTCTGTAGGATCACCAGGAAACGGAACGATATACGTAAGGCTCATAGAAAAGAGGTATGAATTGGAATTAAAGGTGAGGTTAATGTCTCCTCCTGATTCAGGAATCTCAAAGGAGATACTCTTGCCAGAAACCTTCCCTTGTATATCCTTGCCATCGCACGCACACGAAACACCCGGCACTGCCCCATTTCCAGTTAGCGTGAGCGTTGCCCCATACTCGCTTTCCTCTGCAGATAAGCTCAGTGTTGTACCTGAGTTGACCTGTGTATCCCCATTGTCGGTACGGGGACTAAACTTTCCATTGGTAGCATCAATATGAATGTCTTGCCAATTACCTACGTCGCCCTCAAAAGCAATATCTGCCAAATCCGAAGACACATTGGGATTAAAGTTCCACGTCACATCTGCAGGATTTGAATTCTCATCAGCAAGAACAGTACCCGGAAGCCTCATAAGCGACAGCACTAAAGCTACGCCCATCAAGGCAATTGCAACAAGCCCAAACCTACGCTTCGTGCAAACGTTCACGCACGACCACCTCTCTTATACAAACCTTGCCTCTCGTATGCGTAGCAGAAGTGTTACTACACTGCACATAGGTTTTTATTGTATTGCTTCCGAGCGGCAAAAGAACACGTCGTTACATACGCGAAAAGGCATGCCAGAAACTAGCATGCCTCAACACGAACTATAACTATTCATGTAACTCAAATGGGCTTATTCGCGACCGTTCCAGCAATAGGTACAAACTTTAGAAGGATCGATACCTATTGCGTCAAGCAAGCCATCAAGTGTCTGATACTCCAGGGAATCAAAACCCATCTCTTCACAGAGCGACTTCAGCAAACATCTGCCGCGCTCAGTACGCCCATCAGCATATTCGTCGAGATGACGCTCTCCTTCTTCGCCTTCGAGTTCACGCACTTTTCTGCGTGCAACAAGTTCATATTCAGAGCGACTCCGAGAGAACGAGAGGTACTTGCAGCCATACATAATCGGTGGGCATGCCGAACGCATGTGTACCTCAGAAGCTCCTGTATCACGCAAGAAATCGATTGTCTCACGCATTTGTGTGCCGCGAACAATTGAATCGTCCACAAGCAAGAGACGCTTATCGCGAATAAGCTCTGGAACCGGCACTTGCTTCATCTTTGCCACACGATTACGCACTTCTTGATTGGAAGGCATAAAAGAGCGAGGCCACGTTGGGGTGTACTTAACAAAGGGACGAGCCAACGGTAAGTGAGACTCATTGGCATACCCAATACCATGTGGAAGACCGGAGTCAGGCATACCAGCAACGTAGTCCACCTCAGGGAGCAGTCCAAGCTCACGCTCACGACGTGCCATAATCTCCCCGTTGCGGTAGCGCATTACCTCAACATTGACACCCTCATAGGTCGAGTTGGGATAGCCGTAGTAGACCCAGAGAAATGCGCAAATTCTCATGGTGTTACCCGCAGGAGCAACGACTTCAAAACCATCAGCAGTAATGCGCACTATTTCAGCAGGCCCAAGCTCATAAGCATCCGTGTAGCCCAGCTTGCCATAGGCAAATGATTCGAAGGTTACACAATAGCCATCGTCATCTTTACCAATAAGCACTGGCAGGCGACCCATGGAATCACGTGCAGCGATAAGCTCGCCGGACTGCGTCATGATAAGAACGGTCAGAGAGCCTTCTATCTGATCTTGTGCATAACGAATGCCATCAACGATGGTGTCTTGCGTATTGATAAGCGCCGCTACAAGCTCATTGGAATTCACCATGCCAGAGCTTGTTGCCATAAACTGATGGCCACGATCTTCAAAGCGCTGCACAAGGACGTCGGTGTTGGCAATAGCACCAACGGTTGAAATGGCATAGATGCCAAGATGAGAACGAACTAACAGCGGTTGCGGATCGGCGTCAGAGATACATCCCATTACACAGGTACCCGAAAGCTCCGGCAGATCATGCTCAAACTTCGTGCGAAAAGGCGTATTTTCTATCGAATGAATCTGGCGACCAAAACTACCGTCTGGTTTTGCAGAAACCATACCTGCTCGACGCGTTCCCAGATGCGAATGATAATCTACGCCAAAGAACACATCGAGAGATACATCGCGATGCGAAACAGCACCGAAAAAGGCTCCCATTGATCTCCCTTACTGAATGCGCGTACGGCAATAAGGACAAACCTTCCAGTCTGCATTGAGCGGACGGTGGCAGGTTGGACAGACATTACGCACTTGCGTGTTGCAAATGGGGCAAACGATAAAATCGCGATCGATAGGGGTGCCACACTTAGGGCAAATGCCATAGTGAGAAAGCTGGTGCTCACGCAGAGCAATGTCCAAATCCTGCTCTTCACGGTCTACCAAATAGGAACTTGGACGCAAAATGACATAGGCGAGCAATCCCACAATGGGCACCACAGAAATAATTGCCCAGAGCCACCATGGTTCAGCTCCACGGCGTTGCGCATCGCGTATGACATAGACAATAGAAAGTACATAGAGCATCACGATACACGCAAGCATAAGGTAGAGGACCATGCGAACCTCTGGTGTAAGCAGCTGTGAAATGAGGTCGGACATAGCGACCGCTCCTTTAACTCTCTTTGATACCAACCTTGTTCAATAACGTACGACAGAAAAGCGTACCGCATCCAAACAAACTTCGCACACGCCAGTTACAAATAAGCTGCACGATGTGAGAGTTCTCCACATCGTGCAGCAAACATACACATTATTTGCAACAGACGCTATGCCAAATGCAACTCTTTAACGCGTCGACAATACACCAGGTGCCCAGGTGCTACCTCAACCGCCTCAGGATTAGCAACGCGGCATGCTTCTTCTGCGTAAGGACAACGCGAAGCAAAGCGACATCCCGCATCCACATTTACCAAACTCGGAACATCACCCTTCATCGTATGGCGCTCACGAGAACGCTCTGAAGGGTGCAGAGGCGGAACAGACGAAACGAGGCCGCGCGTATAGGGATGAGCTCCTTCAGAAACGATCTGCTCGGTATCCCCTACCTCCATAACCTTTCCGCCATACATAACGCAGATCCTGTCTGCCATATAACGAACCACCGAGAGGTTATGAGTAATGAAGAGATATGCCAAACCTTCGGATTCCTGAAGATCAAGCAGAACGTTTAAGGTTTGTGCCTGGACTGAAACATCCAAAGCACTTGTTGGCTCATCGAGTACAAGCAATGAAGGCTTGAGCATAACAGCGCGAGCAACACTTACGCGCTGTTGCTGACCGCCAGAAAGTTCCTGAGGCCTGCGGTCGAGTAACTCTTTACCCAAACCAACTTTTTCACACGTCTCTTCAATGAGGGCATCCGCATCGGCTATGTGATTTACCACCAAGGGGCGACGCAATACTTGTCGAACCGTCCAACGAGGGTTGAGTGAGGATGCCGGATCCTGAAACACCGCACCCATTTTTCCTTGGTACTCTCGACGATTATGAGGAGTTACCTCCACACCATCTATCAAAATAGAGCCCGATGTCATAGGTGTGAGACCGAGCAAAAGCTTCGCAAGAGTTGTTTTGCCAGAACCGGACTCACCTACCAAACCAACGGTTTCACCTGGATTGATATTAAAAGAGACGCCGTCGACAGCATGCACTGCATTACCCTTACCGGCACCTTTGATGGCGAAGAGTTTGTACACATCATGCAACTCAACAAGATGTTCTGCGCTCATTACTACACCTCCGCCCTACTGCAAGCAACCAGATGACCCGGAGTAATCTCTACAAGCTCATGCTGGTAGTTCCGACATACCTCACATGCACGCGGACACCGGTCATAAAAACGACAGCCATGTGGAAGAGCAGCGAGATCAGGAACGGTGCCTGGGATGGTCTGAAGCCGACCTTCTCCTCGTGAAATGGTGGGCAGTGCACGCATAAGCAGACGCGTGTAAGGATGTGCTGGATGATCGAAGATCTCGAACACATCGCCGACCTCAACAATCTGACCGGCATACATAACACCAACACGATCAGCAACATCGGCAACAATGCCAAAGTCATGTGTGATAAGCAACAACGCCATGCCATGCTCATGCCTCAAATCGTTCATGAGGTCGAGAATGCCAGCTTGTGTTGTGACATCAAGTGCCGTTGTTGGCTCGTCTGCAATAAGCACTTCAGGCTCGCGGGACAGCATCATGCCTGGATCGTCACGTCCAGCGCCGTTGTCGGTTCATCGGCAATCAGAATTTTAGGGTTACAGGCCAATGCCATAGCAATCATGACACGCTGACGCATACCACCCGAAATTTCATGCGGATATTGCTTCATACGAGCTGCAGCATCGGGAATGCGCACATCACGCAGGGTTTCTTCTGCACGCTTCATGGCTTCGGCTTTGCTCATCCCGTCAACCATAAGGCTTTCAGCAATCTGTTCACCGAGGGTATAAACCGGGTTCAGTGAATCAAGAGGATTCTGGAAAATCATGCCAATGCGATGACCACGCACATGAGCCATCTCATCTTCAGAAAGTGCAAGCAGATTTTCTCCGTGAGAAAGAACCTGACCGCCTTTAATACGGCCTGGCTTTGAGACAATGCGCATTATTGCGGAAGCACAGGTGGACTTACCACAACCAGACTCCCCCACCAGAGCAAATGCTTCGCCCTTTCGCACATTAAAGCTCACATCGCTTACTGCTTGAACTTCTCCATGTGGCGTGTCGTATACCACTTCGAGATCGCGAATATCGAGCACCACGTCGGTAGTGCCGTTGGTCTGAATACCCATGGCTACACCTCAATCGTGGGGTCGAGAAGGTCTTTAATGCCTTCGGATGCCAGATTAAATCCAAGCACTGTCCAAACAATAGCAACACCGGGATACAGAGAAATCCAGGGAGCACGTGTGATGTACTGGATGCCTCCAGACAAAATCATGCCCCAGTCTGGCAGCGGCTCTTGAGCACCCATGCCAAGGAAGCCCATGGAGGTAGTGGAAAGGATGGCAGATGGAAGTGCAAGTGAAGCCATAATCACAATGGTGGAAACAAGGTTGGGCAAGACATAGCGGACAAGAATGGAGATATCAGATTCGCCATACGTTCTTGCTGCCTCGATAAACGACTCGGCACAGATAGTTCGGGTTTTTGCTCGAACGACTTTTGTGATTTGTGCCCACGTCACAACGGCAATAGCAAATGCCACATTCTCAGCAGAAGCTCCCACCAAAAGCACGATAGCCATTGCAAAGATAATGGGAGGAATCGACCAAACCATATCGGTAAAGAACGAGATGATCTTATCGGCCTTGCCACCGTAATAGCCCGCAATAACACCGAGCGTTACACCGATCAAACACTCGATGGCAACCGCGATTAAACCAACGCGCAAAGCAATGCGGCTACCGTAGATAATGCGGCTAAATACGCAGCGCCCATATTGATCGGTTCCCAAAGGATACTCAGCACAGGGAGCCATAAGTTTTTGGGCAAGGTTCTGCTCATCATAGGGATGCGGTGCAATCTGATTGGCAAAAATCGCCGCAAGAACTACCACAACAAGCATAAAAAGACCCACTACAAACATGGGCTTTTTTAATAGCAGCGCTATTTTTGAAGGTCGTACAGATCGTTTCTGTGCAGCCTTAGTTGCTGTTTGAGCATGTGCCATAGTTTCACCCCCTAGTCCTGAGCAAGGCGAACGCGCGGATCAAGCAGGCCAGAAACCACGTCGCCAATGAGGTTGCAGATAACAGTCAGAACTGAGATTACAAATACGATTCCCTGCACAATAGGAAAGTCCTGACGAGAAATAGCGGTCCAGAGAAGGCGTCCCATGCCAGGCCAGGCAAAAACGTTCTCTACGACCACGGCGCCGCCAATCAACCAGGGCAGCGAGAGGAAAAACGTAACGGTAACAGGGATAAGAGCGTTGCGCAGGACATGTCGAATGAGCACCTTGTTGCGCAGAAGACCCTTTGCAGTTGCCGTTTTAACATAGCGCGCGTCGAGAACATCAAGTACCTCTGAACGCGTAAGACGAAATATCTGAGCAAAGTTAGGAAGTGCTAAAGCGAGCGTTGGAAGTATCAACGACGCAGGACCAGACCAGCCGGAAATAGGCAATATACCCAAGTTGATTGCAAAGAGCAGGATAAGCAATACGCCCAGCCAGAATGCAGGCATCGACCAGAGAACAACCATGAGAACATTCATGACACGATCGAATGCACCGTCTTTATGCACTGCTGCATACAGGCCCAGAGGAATTGAAACGACATATTCAAGCACGATAGCAGCACCCGTAAGCATGAGGGTGTAAGGAAGACGTTCCAGAATAAGCGTTGTTACTTCTTGGCCGGTGGTAATTGATGTACCAAAGTCTCCGCGCAACACATTGCCAAGCCAATAGAAATATTGAATGACAGGCGGCTGATCAAGACCCCAATTTTGCTTGATCTGAGCAACGCGTTCTGCCGAGACACGCTCAGATGTCATCAGGTCAACAGGATCGCCTGGCATTGCCTGCATAATGGCAAAAATTGCAACACTCACGCAGAATACGACAAGGATGCCAATAAGTACTCTGTTGAGAATATAACGAGCAGTTGGGGACACCCTTAGTCCACCTCCTTCGTGTCGAGGAACAGCTCGGCGACATCGAGGAAGATGCCATCGCGATCAATGTCCTCATCGTTGGTGAGAAGAACTACTGAAAGCTTCTCATCGGTAAACCTCGATGCAATAGAAATGAATCCTGTTGCACCTCCGGTATGCCAAATCTCAGCATGGTTGGGAAGATGACGTCCTCTCCCACTGGGAGCATTGTCTCGTCCCAAAAACAAACCCAAACCATACCCCGTAGGAGTACCATCCTGCAAGAGATAATCGCGAGTAAGAAGAGCTTTTGTCTCCGGCTTAATAAGTTCTGGGCCCTGATTGTCGAACAGCCAGTGATACCATTTCAGCATATCCTGCACGTTCGATGAGACATTGCCGTCGGCAAAACCAACCATCAGCATGTCATAGGGACGCACACCGAAAGATCCATCATCTTTGTGATAGTAGCCATTCACGAGCCATGGATCTCTGCTCACAAGATCATCGGGTGCAAATGAACGCTCCATGCCTAAAGGCCTTAAAACTTCCTGTTCCAGAAAATGACCGAAGCCCACACCTGTCAGCTTTCGAACAATTTCTCCAAGCATCACATAGGTTGAATTGGAGTAGGCCCACGAAGTGTCGGGCTCAAAGTCAGGACCTGTAAGCGTCTTGATGTAGTCGAGCACCTCATCAGCGTTAGCCTGTGCCAGAGCCATTACCTCCGGAGCAAATCCACCCTCAAAACCTTCTTCAAAATAATCAGGGATACCGGAAGTATGAGCCATCATCTGGCGAGGGGTGACCCGCTTCATATACTCAGGCATCTGTTCAAAAAACGGAGCTACGGGCGCATCCAAATCCAAAAGACCACGATCGGCAAGCATAAGGATGACCGTGCAGCACATCTGCTTGGTATTGGAAGCAATAATGAAGTTATCAGAAGGAGAGATTTTCTTACCCTCTGCTATGTCAGCGCAACCAAAGCCACCTTCATAAAGCAGCTCGCCTGCCTTCTCAACCGCAAGCGCAAAGCCCGGTGTTTTATCGCCTACGCCATGTGCAGCTGCAATAGCAGCAATCCTCTCTTCAAACATTGGTCTCCTTAGCCCTCAGTCTTCTCTGCATGCCTGCCAGCACCTGCCAAAACGCAGCCGCTTAAAGCACCGGTGTCAGCGCCATCTTTCACTACGGTCACTCCACCCACAAGCACTCGATCAATACCAGTAGGGGCATTCAGCGGTTCATCGAAGGTAGAGCCGTCTTCAATAAGTTCAGGATCAAAAATGACAATATCGGCATCTTTACCAGGCTCAATTGAACCCTTAGTTGCACTTAACCCCAAACGTTTTGCAGCTTGAAGGCTCATTTTTTTCAATGCTTGCATGAGCGTCAATGATTTTGTTCCACGCACGTAACGAGCAATAACTCGAGGGAACGATCCCGCAGCTCGTGGATGTGCCTCACCGGCATATACGCCGCCGTCTGAGCAAACAAGACCCAGCGGATTTACTATCGCTGCCTCAATTTCAGGCTCACGCATGGCAAAGCAGACGACGTTTTGCTCGGGATGCTGGCTGCGCACTTCTTCATAGGTCTCACGTGTAGCCCTCTGTCCACGATACGGTGGATATAAGAAGCGAATAGCGTCGTAGTCGCAACCCCACTTTGCACGCCAGTCCACATCAAAGACCGCCGATCCTATGCCTGTGGAAAATGCGGTATAGGGATAGGTGTCATAACCAAATTGAGGGTTCTCTGCCATTTCTTGCTCGATAAAAGCAAGCGCTTCATCCATATAGCCATAACCTGCAAGACTTGAGAGATGAGAAGCTTCTACACGAACCTGTGTCTTGCGTGACAAACGCGCCATTTCTTCAAGTGAGGCACGCGCGTCAGCACAGTCGGCACGAAAATGGATGGAGACAAAGGGATCAAGGTCGGCCACAGCAGAGACAACCTCATACATTTCTTCTTCGGTGATACCTGGATCGTATTCCAGACCAAACGAGACCCCCGCGCAACCAGCTTCAATTTGTTCACGCACTAATGCTGCGGCTTTGCGATATTGCTCTGGCGTTGCCTTATCGTAAGTGCCAAGACCCAACGACTGGCGATAGCTGTTGTAACCAGCAAGAATGAGGTAGTTCACAGGGGCGCCGCCCTTAGAGTTCACCCACTGAGAAAACGTTTGAAAATCTTGAGGTGATTCACCACAGTTACCAGCAACGCAGGTGGTAACCCCCATACGCGCCATAAGTCGACCAATGCCATACTCATCAGTTTCAGCAAGGTTCTCTTCATGCATGTGCACATCAATAAAACCAGGTGCTACTACATGACCCTTTGCGTCTATAACTTCAGAAGCATGATGAGTAAGGTAGTCGATACGATCCTCATTGGTTGTATCAACTATCTCTTCGATACAACCATCGTTAAGAGCAAGTGCTGCTGAAATAAAGGTGTCAGTAGCAAAATTTGGAATCCTGCCATTTACGATGAGCGTGTCGAATTCGTTGCTCACTGTTGTACCCCCGCATCATGTAAGAACGCGCAACCATTATTGGTAACGTGTCAGCCAGTAATTGACGATTTTGCTACAAGAGCAAATTTATCTGCAAACCGGGGCTGAAAGTTCTCGTTCACCTTGGTTGCTCTCTTTTTTCCGGAGTTGGCCTCCCTAAGGACCAATCCTTAGGGAGGCCTCATGTCAAAACACGTTGTGTTATATGCCAGGCATACTGCTCGGAAACCTCATCCCCTACTAGAAGGTTTCTTCGTTATTCAGAAACACCTGCATCGGCAAGGAAGAGACGGCCGTCGTTAGTAACGTGAACGCCCGTAATGATGTTCTTAGCAGCAATGGCATACTTGTCAGCAAACAGAGAAATGGCCTTAAAGCGGGTTGCCAGAAGATCCTGGAAGTTTGCATAGGCTGCAATACGCTCTTCGTTGTTAGCGGTCTGACGTGCCACCGTAAGAGCCTCGGTAATCTCAGCATCTTCCCATGGATAGCCAGAAGAAGGCGTAAAGACGCTGTAGAGAATATCGGGATCGAGCCATACGAAGTTACGAGAACCCATCGTAAAGTCGTTAGCCTCCATGGAAGCCTTAATGTAGGCGGCCTCCTGCTCAACAATCTGAGCATCGATGCCAACATTCTTCAGTTGCTGCTGAATGACAGGAGCTGCATTCTTAAGAGAAGCGCGGTCAGAAGGAATGAGCATCTCGAAGGAGAGGGGCTCGCCGTCTTTCTCAACAATGCCGTCGCCATCGGAATCAGACCAGCCAGCATCAGCAAGTGCCTTACGTGCGCGATCGGGATCGAAGGCAAGCTCGCCAGCAAGCTTTTCCTCCTCCTCGGCTGAATAGCAGGCCTGTGCAGAAGAAATATAGCCATAGGTAGGTGTTACCAGACCATCAAGTGTTGACTGAATCTCATCACGATCGATGGCATAGGTTATGGCTTGACGTACAGCAATATCAGCAAGAGGACCAGACTCGGTCTGCATGTACAGATAGCTCACGCCGGCTTGCTCATAGTCGAAGAGTTGGACATCTTCATTACCCTCAAGCTCTGCATAGGACGAAGTGGGTACGTCGAAGATCAAATCGACACCGCCAGACTCCACCTCAGAAACGCGGGTAAATTCATCGGGAATAAAACGAATAACGATCTTATCAAAGGCAAATGCGCCCTTATTCTCAACAAACTCGTTCTGAGTCTTGTAGTTCTCATTCTTTACAAAGGTAATTTGAGAACCCTGCTCCCAGTTCTCCACAACATAAGGACCGTTTGCTACAGGAGCACGGTTGAACTCGGCGTCATCAGTGATGGCAGCCACATCTACAATGCCGCTATAGGTGTTGGAGAGCGGCGTAATAAAATACGGAGCCGGTACTGACATGTGGAAAACAAGGGTGCGGTTATCAGGAACCTCAACAGAGGCAACATCAGCATAGTCTGATGAATATGGAGAAATCTCAAGATAGCGATCGAGCGATGCCTTATAGGCATTGGCATCAAGCGCATCACCATTCGAGAACTTTGCATCCTCGGGGAGCACGATGGTGTACGTAAGGCCATCCTCAGAAGCCTCAAAAGACTCTGCAAAGGCGGGGCTCACCTGAGAGAGATCGTCGGAATAGTTTAACAGGGGTTCATAAATGAGCCAGTGGACGTAGTTCTCCCATGTAATCTGCTGAATATCAAGGCCTTCAGGCTCATCCTGAATTCCGATGGTGAGGGTACCCTCAGCTGCCTGAGAGCTACCTGAACCGGACCCTGAACAACCAGCAAGTGCTGCCGCTCCTCCGGCGGCTGCAAGAGCGGCAAAAAACTGGCGACGTGTGGTAACAACGCGATGCTTCACGAGTTGCCTCCTCCAATTCCAAGCATTCCGTCAGCCCCAACGGTGACGGTCAATGCACATGATGCCTATCATGCATATCTGAAAAATGTTTCAAATAAGTTACACGGTTTTGCATACCACTTCGTAAAACATGTACCGAAGTGTAAAAAACACCGTGTTAACGCAGTGCTCCGATAATCTCTCCCGCCAAGGAAATCGACCCACACGCAATAAACGGTTCATCGGTAAGCGAGTCCAAAGCACGTCCCACGTTGTCAAAAACTGCTTGAGGTGTGGCCTGATGTGCTTCGAATATTTGAGCCAATTGATGGGCAGGCAGGGCTCGCGCAGATGCTGTAGCTGTGACATACACGCGAGGAAATGCTCCTGCGAGTAGCTCACAAATACCTTCAACGTCCTTATCGGCAAAAACAGCAACGAGCAGAGCAGGACGACGAGCTACATCGGGTTCTATTGCGTCAAGCGCCGACAGAAAAGCACGGATTGACTGGGGGTTATGGCAGGCATCAACCAGCACAAGCGGCTCAGCGCGCACCACATCAAATCTTCCAGGAGTGGGACACAAAACGATGGACTGCTCAAGCTGCTCATTATTCAATGCGCGACCAAGAAACACCTCGGCAAGTGCGATGGCGCATGCAATATTGCCAGCTTGATATGCCGGTTTGAGAGAGCCTACGGTCTCATAAAGAGCAAAAGGTGTTTCTACGCGCTCAATAAGCGTATCTCCAATACGGTGTGGCATATGGGTATTATGCCAACGAACTACAGGATACGAACGGGTATCACGCGCCTGACCCTTCTCAAGGATGCCTGGCGCATCGCATGTCTCATAAGGACGAACAAGTGTTGGTGTAACTCCTTGCTGAGCACACTGATTAAGAAAGACATCCTCAACAGAGGTGGGTGTAGAAGTGCCCGCTCCCAGCACACAGGCGCGTCCAGGTTTGATAACCGCTGCTTTTTCTGAAGCAATCTCTTCAAGCGTATCGCCAAGAATACGTATGTGGTCAAGGCCGACACCAGTTACCGCAACCGCCTCAATTGATTCCACAGCAGAGGTTGCATCCCAACGGCCTCCCATGCCGCATTCAAGCACTGCAACATCCACCTGAGCATCGGCAAATATGCAGACCGCTCCTACGGTGAGGAGATCAAACTCTGTTTTACCGTTGGAACGCCCGCCAGTGTCTCTGCGGCGACTATTCACACGTTTGCCCGCTTCCATTGCAAGAGCAATGCCTCGAGCAAACAACTCCTCAGAGATGGGTTTGCCATCTATTTCCATACGCTCGGTATACGAAACAAGCTCTGGTGACGTATACAAAGCCACCCGAAAACCCTCGCCTGCTAAGATTGCTGCCGTATAGCGAGAAGTTGATGTTTTCCCATTGGTACCAACCACTTGCACGCTGCGAAACGCTCGGTCGGGATGAGCAAGCTCTGCAAGCATGTCCTCGACGGTTTCAAGCAGAGGACTTATTCCAAAACGTCCAACGCCTTTGAGAGTTGCAAGTGCCTCTTCATAACTCATCGCCGGAACTTCAAACGGCGAACACCAAGACAGAGTGCTTTTACTCATGCACGTCCTCCGAGACCAATCAAGCGCAAAGCTTCCTGACGCGAACGCGCATCTCGACGCAGACCGCCACGCACAGCAGAGGTAACAGTTAAAGCTCCTGCGCTCCGAACACCACGCATTGTCATGCAGGTATGTTCTGCCTCAAGCACCACCAGTACGCCAAGTGGATTAAGCGATCTCACCAGCGCATCGGCAATTTGAGAAGTAAGGCGCTCTTGTAGCTGCAAACGATGGGCATAGCCTTCTACACACCGAGCAATCTTTGAGAGCCCTGTAATCCGACCATCTCGAGGGATATAGGCAACATGCGCTTTGCCCACAAAGGGCAGCAAATGATGCTCACAGAGGGAGGAAAAGGGAATGTCTTTTACAATAACCAATTCCTCATTTCCCTCTTCTCGAAATTGCTTGAGCAAATGGGCGCCGGGATCTTCCCATTGACCAGAGAGAATTTCTGCAGCAGCACGAGCCACTCGATCAGGGGTTTCCACTAAACCAGGGCGATCGGGATTCTCACCCATAGCACACAGAAGCTCCCGCACAGCAGCGCGTGCACGCGGAAGATCTATTGGGGAAAACTCCTGCTCATCTCCGGTGTTGGCATCTGTATTTGTCACTGCGAGTCCACCATTCTTTCAGCTGCTTCTACAACATGTGAGGCAAGGACGGCCGTCGTTATTGATCCAACTCCTCCTGGAACAGGTGAAACCGCCGCCACAAGAGGATCTACCTGATCGTGGGCAACGTCACCTACGAGGCTTCCAAGATTTTCATCCCAATTTGTTCCCACATCAATGATGGTTTGGCCAGGTTGTACACACGTGGCATCTATCAAGCCTGCCCTACCAACTGCGGCAACAACAATATCAGCCTGACGAAGAACTTCGGCAAGATTATTGGTTCGGGAATGACACAAAGTAACTGTTGCATTACGACCGAGCAGCAAGAGCGCAAGAGGACGACCTACAACAAGCGATCGACCAACTACTGCAACTCGTTTTCCGGAGAGCTCGATATGGTAGAAGTCAAGCAATTCCATTACTGCAGCTGCAGTACAAGGCGGAAATCCTGTATCAAATCCGCAAAAAACGCCAGCAAGCGATCCGGGCGTAATGCCATCGATATCTTTCGAACTTGAGAGACGCTCACATGCCGAGCGCTCATCAAGATGAGCAGGCAATGGACGCAGCAACAAACAACCATGAACCGACGCGTCTGCATTTACCACATCAATCGCTTGCTCAAGATCATCTTGAGAACAATTTTCATCAAGTACGGTGCGATGCACCACGATACCAAGGCGCTCAGCGCGACGTGAAGCCGCTCGCTCATATGCAATATCATCTGGTCGCTCGCCCACACGCACAATAGCAAGACCCGGAGTTATACCCGCTTGCTCAAGTGCTTCTATGCGCCCGGCTAAACGCTCACAAAGCGCGGTTGCCACAGGAGCACCGCGGAGCAGTGTTGCCATACCTAGTCCCTCTCACGAAGTCTGTCATTCACATGAACATACACGCTATGAGCCCGAGTGCCAAATTCTGATAGTTGGGCATCAATATCTTCTTCTACAGCTGCAGCAAATTCGCGATCTGCCAACGAGCCTGAATTAACAAAAACATTGAGTGCCGCACACTCTAAGGCAGCTGCTGCCAAAGAAGCTGCACATCCCACATCCGACTGGAGCATCTTGGTGCCTTTTATAGAAAGCTCCTCAAGAAACGGCACTATTTTGCAGATACATCCAACCACTTTACGCGGAACCTCAAGAGCACCACGCGTAGCTTCTTCAAGAACGGCAGGTTTTGTTGGATCGCTGGCGGGAAGAGCATATGCGCGAGAAAGGGGCTCAAAAGCCTGTGCATCGGCATCCATAAGGGTAACAAGCTCCTCGGAAAGCTCATTGAGATGGTTGACTGCCCTCTGAACATCTTCCTCATATTCAGCGTATTTACGCTTCCCGAGCGTATATTGGCCAGTCATTGCACCCAGAGCTGCACTCAGTGCGCCAACGTAAGCAGCTACCGCGCCTCCACCAGGTGTAGGCGCTTTTTCCGCAACCGCATATACAAATTGCGAACAACTCTTATTCGCAAGCTCATGTGACATAAGCTAACCCCTTCAACGGCAGTGCTTTAGCAATACTGTCCAAGCTTAATGAATGAAATATACCTTCACATAATAAAAATGACATTTCTGATGCTCGTCAGGCACATTCGCTATGCAGTATCTCATGCTCACACACCACATATTCCACCGGAAGATCATGCTCTTCCACACAATGAAAGACCGAGAGATCCTCTACAAGTTGACAAGAACGAGCAAGGCCAACAGTAGGACTGCCCGTAACCTGCGTGAGAAATGTGTCGTAATAGCCCCCACCATATCCCAAGCGCATGCCATGCTTATCAAATACCAACCCGGGAACCACAATGAGTGCTTGATCTACCTGATTAAGGTCAAACAAAGTCTCTTCCCTATCGGGTGGCTCCTCAATTCCCCATTTTGACTGTTCAAGACCATCAAGGCTTTGTATGGTATGCCATCTCATGCGCCGAGGACCAACGCAGCGTGGCAACGCAACCGTCTTGCCTTCCAACAGGGCTGCCTCGATGAGCATTCTTGTATCAACCTCAGCTCCAACAGAGAGATAGCTCAATACCTGTGTTGCGCTTCGCCATAGCTCACTTGCGTGCAGGCATGAAAAGATGGCCTCATCTGCTGCGCGGCGCAATGACACATCTAACGAATCACGTTTTTTTCGCCAAACGCGTCTCATCTCATTTTTTGTTACCGTGGATTTCTGAGCGACCATCAATTCTACCTTTCGCACATCCAAAGGAGTCAGGCATGAAAGCACAGACAATTACGCGCTGTGGCATGCTCATAGCTCTTCTCAGCGTAAGCGCATGGGTAACACTACCACTTGGCCCTGTCCCTTTGACCCTTCAGACATTGGCTCTCTCTGCACTTGTTATTGTTGCTTCTCCAGGTGAGGCAATGCTCTCAGTGGGCTTGTATCTTGTGCTCGGAGCTGCAGGGCTACCTCTCTTTTCTCATTTTGGCGCTGGTATTGCTCAAATAGCAGGACCAACTGGTGGCTATCTCTGGGGCTTTTTTGTTGGCACAGCAGCCGCGCAGCTGATAAGGGGCTCACACACTCAAACAACAAGTGCCAGCCGCGACTATTTCGCAGCTGGCACCATGCTTGTTATTACCTATCTTTTGGGAACAGCTCAGCTCATGTTCATGATGCAGATATCACTCACAGAAGCACTCGGGATAGCCGTGCTACCTTTTGTTATTCCCGATACCATCAAGCTGGTTATTGGCGTGCGCGTCGGACAAGCTGTTCGACGCGCGCTCACAGCACTCAAAAGCACTTAGGCGAGATCGTTTACCTGTACACGCAGCTGCTCAATGACATCATGCAACTCAGCTGCCCGAACACGCTTCTTCTCAACAACTTCAGGAGCGGCTTTGGCAAGGAAGCCTTCATTAGAAAGTGTGCGCTCGACGCCAGAAAGATCCTTTTCTGCACGCGCAAGCTCTTTCTCAAGACGAGCACGCTCTTGAGCCAGATCAACCAGACCACCGAGTGCAACATAGGTTTCCAGCACGCCGTCCACAACAGTAATGGAGCCTTCAGGACGAGCAACGTTTTCGCCCGCCTCAAAGCTATTCAGATGACCCACAGAGCACACGAATCCCGCCTGCTCCATCAAGGCGCAGGCATCATCAGCCGAGCAACGCACAGCAACACTCAGGTCTGCACGAGGAGAGAGACGATATCTCGCACGTGTTGAACGCACGCAGGAAACAACCCTTCGGGCAAGCTCAAACTTATGCTCTGCCGCATCATTAATGAACGAAGCATACTGAGCTGGCTCCGGCCAAGCAGCAAGCATCAGGAACTCTGCCGAATGATCATCAAGGCCGCTGGCAGGGAGAATATCCCAAATATATTCGGTCACAAATGGCA
>URWR01000015.1 GCA_900551595.1 uncultured Coriobacteriaceae bacterium | reverse complement strand
AGCGGCAACCACCACAGGATCTGCAGTAGCGTCGGCCAGCACACATACCTCAGAAGGCCCTGCCACCATGTCGATGCCCACGTCGCCCGAGACATAGCGCTTTGCAGCTGCCACGTAGGCATTGCCAGGTCCAACGATCTTATCGACCGCTGGAATAGATTCGGTTCCATAGGCAGCAGCACCTATTGCCTGAGCACCACCTACGGCATAGACCTCGTCAACCCCAGCAAGCGCTGCCGCCGCTAAGGTATACGCAGAAAGCGTGCCGTCATGTTGCGGAGGCGTGAGCATAACAACGCGTTTCACACCAGCAACTTTGGCAGGAATAGTATCCATGAGCACCGTGGAGGGATATTGTGCACGTCCGCCGGGCACATACACGGCAGCCGAAGCAACAGGCGTTACCTGAACACCTAACAAGGTTCCATCAGAACGTGTCGTAAACCACGATTGTTCGCGTTCCCGCTCATGGAAATCGCGAATATGGTCTCGTGCACGCGTGAGCGCCTGTAAAAATGAAGGATCAACCAGCTCAAGTGCTCCTTGAACAAGTTCGTTTGGCACCCGAAAACTCGCTGGACAGGCACCGTCAAAGCGCATGCAATATTCGCGCACTGCTTCGTCACCACGAGCACGAACTTCATTCACAATAGCTTCGGCAGAAGCAATAACCTCAGCTGGTAAGGCTCCAGAACGGTTGAGATCATCCCTGGTAAGACAACGTCCTCCTTCAAGTACAACCTTTCTCATGAGGCATTACTCCCCTCTACAACCTCGGCCAAACGCTTTGACAGATCGCGGATGCGTTTATCACATCGAAACGCCGCCGGACCAGCAAAGAAACGTGCCGTACAGCTCATAACATCATCAACAATAACAAGGTCATTCTCACGCAACGTTGTGCCTGTTGCCGTGATATCTACAATGCGATCTGTCATTCCAACAAGAGGACCAAGCTCAATGTTGCCATGCAACTGGATAATATCTACCTGCTGACCAATGCGATCGTAATACGCTTGGGTTATGCGCGGATACTTTGTTGCCACGCGCACCGTACCGCGCCAGGCATAGGCTTTCTCAGCGGCTCCTGCTGCTGAGCGCGGCTCTGCCACAATAAATCGACAGGCGCCAAAGCCTAAATCTACAAGCTGCAGCAGATCTAACTCGGCTTCTACAAGCGAGTCAAAACCGCAAATACCGCAATCGGCGCCACCAAATCCAACAAATGCCGGTGCATCTTGAGCTCTTACAATGATGTATTCAACATCACCTGCGGTAACTGTGAGTTTTCTACCCACATCTTTGAGCTCTGCAGTGGGAAGTCCTGCAGCTTCAAGGACAGAAACCGTATCGCCAAACAACGATCCTTTTGGAATAGCAATACGAAGTGGACGCTCGCCCACTCGCGCACCAATGGTCGCAATGCCAGAAGAACCCGCCGAACCCAACACCTCCTGCAGACGCTCAAGCGATAAAGCGAAGCCGCAAGCAGCAGTGTTGCTCATACCAAAGTTTTTGAGCAACGAATCATAACGACCACCGGAAGCCAATGACGCAGCTACACCGTCGCAATATGCCTTAAAGATCAAGCCCGTGTAGTAATCGAATGAGTTCACGATAGAAAAGTCGAACAGGATTCTATCTTCTGCCGGCGTGCCTACAAGCGATGATGCGAGCGCGCGCAGTTCGTCAACGCCGCGTTTCTCCACTGGCACATCCACGGCCGCAAGTAATGCGTCCACCTCATCTAGGGCTTCTACTCCACCCCCCACACGAGGGATTCGTCCAAGAGCGCGCGCACAAGGTCCGGTAAGTCCAGCTTCAGCGATAAGCTCATCGAGCCCCACTAAATCTGATGCGTGGACAAATTCTTCGGCCTGCTCACGAAACTCAGCGGAAGGAGCACATGCTTCCAGTGCAGCAGAGATGGGAGCTACCGAACCGCATACAATACGCCAGGCGCCAACTTCGAGAGTTTCCAGCGTCTCGGCGAGCAGTGCAACAACTTCTACCTCACTAGCACAACCATCGCCACCGATTAACTCAACACCAATCTGCGTAAATTGACGAGGTTGACCTTTGAGGGAGTCCTGCTCACGTACGACAGGGGCCTCATACCGTAATCTGAGTGGCCCATCACTGTTGCCCAAACGCGTCGCAGCTAAACGAGCAATGGGCATCGTAAGGTCAGGACGAAGCATAAGCAGCTGACCATCAGAGTCGAACAAGCGGAATGGCGACCCTTTAATCCTGCCCGCACGATGCATAACATCCCAGTCTTCGAGCAGTGGTGTTTCTACTGGCAAATAGCCATGATCAGAAAATGTCTTACGAACTGTCATGGAAATACGCTCGCGGAGAAGTGCTTCATCTCCAAGAATGTCGCGAAGACCTCGAGGTGTACCTGCTCTCACAGCTTTCCCCTCCCATGCAAAAACAACTGCCAAAAGACAGAAAATAATCTAAAGCAACGCGCCCCACTTTAGCACAGTAAAGTGGGGCGCGCCAGAGCAACGAATAAAAGACTTTATCCGCCGAGGTATGCCTCACGAACGCGCGGGTCATGCGCGAGCTCATCTGCATCTCCAGACATGGAAATATTTCCCGTCTCAAGTACATAGGCACGATCAGCAATGGAAAGCGCCATCTGAGCGTTTTGCTCAATCAGCAAGATAGTGGTACCTTGCGCATGGAGCTTATCGATAATGTCAAAAATCTCTTGGACCAGAATGGGTGCCAAGCCCATAGAAGGCTCATCGAGCATGAGCAACCGTGGCTTGGACATCAATGCACGCCCCATAGCCAACATTTGTTGCTCGCCACCAGACAAGGTGCCAGCACTTTGATTGCGACGCTCTAGCAAACGAGGAAAACTCTCGTATACGCGCTCAATTGTCTCTGCAGCCTCTTCGTCAGGACGGGTAAACGCTCCCATAGCAAGGTTGTCTTGAACACTCATCTCGGTAAAGACGCGTCTACCCTCAGGGCACAACGCAATGCCGCGACGTACAATCTCATGCGCGGGGACGCCGATTAAGCTCTCTCCCTCAAATGAAATCTGACTATAGGCAAGCGGACGTAAGAGACCTGCAATAGTATTAAGCGTGGTTGTTTTGCCAGCGCCATTAGCGCCAATAAGCGTGACAATCTCGCCCTCTTCAACGTCAAAGGAAATACCTTTAACCGCACGGATTGCACCATAGGAGACGTTGAGATTCTTTACATGGAGCATGCTCATGCGTTTTCGCCTCCCTCAGATTTATCCTGCGCTTTATCAGTCTGAGCGCCAGCACCGAGATACGCCTCAATAACCTCAGGGTTCGATTGAATTTGCTCAGCGGTACCCTTGGCAATAATCTTGCCGTAGTTAAGCACCGCAATACCCTCGCAGATATTCATAACGAGGTCCATATCATGCTCAATGAGCAAAATAGCAATCTGGAAACGATCGCGAATAGCGCGAATGTTTTCCATAAGCTCGGCGGTCTCTGAAGGGTTCATGCCAGCTGCGGGCTCGTCCAGAAGAAGAAGCTTTGGATTGGTGGCTAAAGCTCTTACGATCTCAAGACGACGCTGAGCACCATACGGGAGGGATCCGGCTATATCGTTGGCGTAATCTGCCATACCGAAAACATCGAGCAATTCGAGAGCACGTTCATGTGATTCGCGCTCACATTTCCAATGGCGTGGCAAGCGGAAAATGGCGGAAATAACTCCGCATTTCACCTGGTTATGCAAACCAGCACGCACATTATCCTCAACAGAAAGTGTTGAGAAGAGACGGATATTTTGGAACGTACGGGCCACGCCAAGCTGATTTACCTTCACAGGATTAAGGCCCGCAGTGTCCTGCCCATCAATAAGAATGGTGCCTCGTGTGGGCTGATAAACCTTCGTAAGCAGATTAAAAACGGTTGTTTTACCTGCGCCGTTAGGCCCAATAAGACCTGCAATCTCGGTTTTACCCACAGTGATGTTGAAGTCTTCAACCGCATGAAGACCACCAAAATCAATTCCCAAATGGCGGCATTCAAGAGCAGGGGTTGTATACACATCACGCTCTGGAACGATACCTTGCGACGGCAATGGCACCATCTTGGACTTTCCTTGAGCTTGTTCTTTTTTACTCATTGCCATCGCCTCCCTCCGTAGCTGCAGCAACTTCATTGTTTCCACCACGGAAGCGACTCTTGATCTTCTCAATCAGACGTTGGAACGGTGCAAAGTGCGGAACAACCATGACAAGAATCAGCACAACGGCATAAATGAGCATACGGTACTGATTGATGGGACGAAGAATCTCGGGAAGCACTGTCAAGAAAGCAGCCGAGATAATAGAGCCCCAAACATTGCCCATGCCACCGAGCACGACATAAACGAGAATCAAGATCGACTGATTAAAGCCAAACTGTGATGGAACAATAGTCGAGTAGTTCATGGCATACAGTACGCCAGCCGCACCAGCAAGTGCAGAAGCTACCGTGAAGGCCATCAGGCGATATTTCGTGGTATTAATTCCAACACTCTCAGCAGCAATGCGATTATCACGGACTGCCATAATCGCTCGACCACTACGGCTGTGAATGAGATTAAGTACGACAGCCACCGTAATAAGAACCAAGATAACGCCAAGCACAAATGTTGAGATCTTATCGATGCCTACAGCACCTTTGGGACCATTGATAAGAATTGTGCCTTGCTGCATACCAAGCGATGCTGTGTCCTGGGTAGAGAAATGCAGGCCGGCATCATCTACGCCCACGTAAATAATATTGAGAATGTTTTTGATAATCTCACCAAAGGCAAGGGTAACAATTGCCAGGTAGTCGCCACGAAGGCGCATGACAGGAATGCCAATAATAAATCCGATAAGGCCCGCTGCAACCGCACCAATAATTGCTGCGATTACAAAAATGAGCAGCTCAGACTCCACACCAGAATGAGCAAGCACACCAGCGGCCACAACACCAGTAAAAGCACCCACGCTCATAAAGCCAGCATGGCCAAGCGAAAGCTCACCGGACACACCTACGACAAGGTTCAGTGAAACTGCCAAGCAGACGTATGCACAAATTGGAACGAGCTGTCCCTGCAGTGAGTTGGAGATCAGGCCAACGCTGTCAAGAACAGTCACGAGAATAAACGCGCCAATGACAAGGGCATATGTAGCAATAGTAGACCGCGTTTGCGACTTAAGCTGTTTTTTCATCTGCTTCACCACCTATACCTTCTCGTGAACTACTTTGCCCAGAAGGCCAGAAGGTTTGATGAGCAAAATCACAATTAGAACCGCAAAAACAACTGCATCGGCCACTTGCGTACCAATATAGGCGCGAGCAAAAATCTCGATGATGCCCAACAAAATACCGCCCAAAGCAGCTCCTGGAATAGAGCCAATGCCGCCAAAAACAGCTGCCGTAAAAGCTTTGATACCAGGCATGGAACCAGTTGTTGGCATAAGGGTTGGATATGCCGAGCACATAAGGACGCCTGCAATAGCTGCAAGACCAGAACCGATAGCAAATACCATCGAAATGGTTGAATTAACATTGATGCCCATCAGCTGCGCAGCTTCACGATCCTCGGAGCACGCACGCATGGCCTTACCCATCTTGGTTTTGTTGGTAAATGTTGTCAGTGCCAGCATAATGACAACGCAAGCAAGAATCGTAATTACAGCCGTGGCACTAATTGTCAGACTACCATCAAACAGATTGATTGCCGGCAGGCTAATAATTGACGAAAAAGACTTAGGATCAGAGCCCATTATCAGAAGAGCGGCATTCTGCAAAAAGTAGCTTACGCCAATAGCTGTAATAAGAACGTTGAGCGACGGAGCATTTCTCAGAGGCTTATAGGCAAGTCGTTCGACAATGATGCCAAGCAGTGTGCATCCCACCACCGACAGCAGCACACCAAGCATTGGTGGCAGCCCAAGATAGCTTACGGAGCAGAAGCAGATATAAGCACCGACCATGATGACATCACCATGGGCAAAGTTCAGCATCTTCGCAATGCCATAAACCATGGTATAGCCGAGTGCGATGATGGCATACACACTTCCCAAGCTCATACCGTTAATAAGATTGGCAAGAATCTCCATGTCCCCTCCTTTCAAGAGGAAAGCGGAGACCACCTCAAAAAGATGGCCCCCACTTTGATCAGATCACTGCAGCCAATAATACGTTAGGAATCAAGCGGCATGTAGACACCGTTCTCAATGACCATGCCCATCGGCTGCTTAGAAATCTCGCCTGTATCAGACCATGTAGCAGCCTTACCAGCAGTTGTAAGGCCGGTGTAGGAGAAGTCAGAAGAGGTGAATGTCTCAATGAGTGCATCACAGATGGTTGAAGCATCCTGATCAGGAGTGCAGCCAGCCTTCTGAAGTGCGTCGCGAATGGCGTAGACGCAGTCATAGGTATCGGCAGCGAACTGATTAGGGGTCTCGCCGTACTTATCCTCATACTTGCTAACAAAGCTTGTGGTTGCCTCATCGGTAGCAGTGGCAACAAATGGTGTCAGCAGCATTGCACCCTCTGCAAGAGAGGTGTCAAAGCCCTCAACCGTAAGCAGGCCATCCATGCCGTCTACGCCGAACCAGTTGGGAGAGAAGCCCATGTTGCTTGCCTGGGTCAGGATAAGTGAAATCGGGGTGTAGTAAATCGGCAGGAAGACAAGGTCTGCATTGGCATTTTTAGCAGCATTGAGCTGTACCGAGAAGTCTGTAGCATTGTCGTTAGTAAACGAAGTCTCAGAAACGATGTTCAGCCCCAGATTAGCTGCCTCAGCCTTGAAACTCTGATAAATACCGGTGGAGTAGGTATCAGACATGTTGTAGATAATGGCAATAGCGTTACCAAGCTTCTGTTCAGAAATGTACTGTGCAGAAGCGGCACCCTGGTTAGGATCGGTAAAGCACATCTGGAAAACGTTATCCTTGCGCGGCGTAGAAATGTTGCCCTCTGCATCGGGTTGACCACCGATAACATCGGTAGATGATGCGGAAGGAGTGAGCTGGAAGAGATTGTCAGCGTTTGTCTCAGCAGAAACAGCAACGCAAGGCGTGGTTGTAGTAGTGCCTACGAGAATCTGCATACCCCAGTCCTTGAGGTTGTTATAAGCATTTACAGACTTCTCAGCATCATTGGCATCATCCTGGAAGTTGAGCTCAAACTGAATGTCGCCGCCCTCTTCCTTGATCTCATCAACGGCAATTTGTGCAGCGTTCTGACAAGCCTTGCCATAGATGGCAGCATCACCAGTGGTGGGTCCAATGCCACCCAGCATAAAAGCTGAACCTGAGCCGGATTTCGCGGAATCGCAACCGGAAAGACCAACGGCGGCAATAGCGCCCGAAGCCCCAAGTAGCTGGACGAAGTTCCTACGAGAAAGCGTTTTATTAAAGCCCATCTTCTTCCTCCTTCAATGTCTGGTTCCTGTGGGCGCAAAACACCCGTCCTTCGAATACACGGCATCCCTGCAGCAGATGTCGCGATAAAACGAATCTTTACAGGTGCTTTGAGCCTATTGTGCGTGTTTGACCGCGCAAAATCAGGAATATTGAAGAAGGGAAACAAGGTCGAAACGTGATGAACAACTTTTGTTAGCTTCGGCGAATACGTCTCAAAAGTGACCGAATCATACTTGACTCTGGAAGCTTAAACACAAGCGCCAACCCAAAGGTCACGAGAAGAGCTGGTATACCACCTGCAACCGTATACATAAACGCGCGAGCGAGCGAGCCACCAATTGGAGCAAGACCATTCAAAGCGAAAAGAATGACACCGCCAACAAAAGCTCCGACTAATCCAAGACCACAGGATCGTATACAGGAAGATAAGACGTGGGATAATCCCATTCCACCAAGATCGCGTCGAAGGCTCCAGAAGGTTACAACATCTACCGCAATAAAGAAGAACAGAGAGCTGAGCGCCACCATATCAAGACCAAAAACTGGCGTTAAAAACAGGCAGAATGCAACTTGAATGACACCCGCTACAACACTCGCCCACGCAAAAACTCCCATACGGCGCAACGATGAGCAGACCTTCTGGAGGTAGGTGCACACCCCATAGAATGGCAGCGAGAGCGCTAAGACCTGTAAATAACGCGCTGTCATAGCGATATCGTCAGCAGAAAAGGCGCCTGCTGCAAGCAGCGTGATAAGCGGGATAGCAAAAACAATAAGATAGAGCGCAAAAGGCACCAAGAAGAACATGATCTGACTTGTTCCCATGGCAACTCCTTTGCGATATCCATCCATATCACCCGCCGATACCGACTCAGAAAGCTCGGTAAACATCGCCGTAGTAATGGGAATAGCGAGAATTGCATAGGGCAAGGTGTACCAAAGACGGGCATAGTACGCCACAGAAGAGCCAGCTGCGGTAACCGATAGAGCGCTCGATGTCTGTACCGATACCGTCACAAATGAGGCAAAGGTAACAATGAGAGACGGAATACCAATGGAAAGCGTTTCCCGAAGAGCAGGATCAGACAGGTCCACATAGGGACGAATGTGAATACCGTGCTTTCGCAAGGCCGGCACCTGCATAAGTACTTGTACCGCCACGCCCAAAGGATTGCCAATTGCCAGACAAAGAATTGCCAGATCGGGATAACTGTTTACAAGCGCTGCATACCCAAAAAACGAAGCCGTGCAGACAAAGTTGTTAAAGATTGGAGCAGCGTTACTCCACAGATAATCACGCTCCGCATTGAGCACACCAGAAAGAATTGATGAAAGCGCATAGAGCACGACTTCAATAACAAAGAAGCGGAAGAAATACGTGGCAAGATCGGAGTTAAACTCATCGGTAGCACCAAACGATTGCGTCCACACCACTTGAGCAGCAAAAACAAAACCGACAAGTGCCACAACTCCCATGATAATAACAACGAGTGACACAAGATTTGAAGCGTATTTATTAGCTCCTTCACGTCCTGCTCGATGCTTTACAGAAAGATACACCGGCAAGAACGCAGTAATGAGCATGCCACCCATAACCAGTTCGTAAAGCTGATTGGGCAAGTTATTGGCAACGGTATAGCAGCTGGAAACAACCGTAACGCCCAGCGCAAACGCCTGACCCCATGTACGGAAGAATCCTGTAATACGACTCAATATAACAAGTGCACTCATCATCGCCGCAGAACGGCCAACGCCTTCAACCGTATTGGTTGTTGCATGAGTAGACGTTTCAGTTGTTATCTCATCTGATGAATTTGAAGGCACGTTAGGGTTTTTCTCGTTCATGTTGCTACCCTTCATCTCGCTCAATATCGGCAAATATCGCCCCCAAGAACTGGGCGAGCGCCTCAGGGTTTAGATCGAGCGAAATGCCGCGTCGACCACCCGAAATACTAATCTCATCAAAAAGCTGAGCTGTCTCGTCAATAACGGTAGGAAAAAGACGTTTCATGCCCACGGGCGAGCATCCGCCACGCACATACCCTGTAACTGCTTCCAACTCGCGTAATGGCAACATGGTGAGCGACTTCTCCCCTGCAGCCCGAGCAGCCTTTTTGAGGTCGAGCTCAGCAGCAACGGGGATACAACACACCACATAACCACCGGTGGCAGTCTTTGTTACAAGCGTCTTAAAAGCTGCGTTTGGATCTTCTCCTAATATCGAAGAAATGCGGACACCCACGCCGCTCGATAAATCTTCGTGCTCCACGTCATACGTGCGCACCTCAAAAGCTACGCCTCCGCGCTCCAATTCGCGCATAGCATTCGTTTTTTGGACGCGTTCCTTTTTTGACATACCTATTCTGCCTCACGCACTTCTGAAGGTTGTGCTGCTGCCATACGAGCACGATCACGTTCAAGAATCGCTCTTAAATAATGTCCGGTATAACTTTCGGGGCAAGCTGCAACTTGTTCTGGAGTGCCATAGCAAATGACACTACCGCCACCATCTCCGCCTTCCGGACCCATATCTATAATGCGATCTGCCATTTTAATCACATCGAGATTATGCTCAATGACCAGCACGGTATTGCCAGCGTCAACAAGCTTTTCAAGGACATCAATTAACTGACGAACATCTTCAAAATGAAGACCAGTTGTAGGCTCATCAAGTATGTAGAAGGTACGGCCTGTTTGCTGGCGATGAAGCTCTTTCGCCAGTTTTACACGCTGAGCCTCACCACCCGAAAGCGTTGTAGCGGGCTGTCCGAGATGGATATATCCCAGTCCAACATCATAGAGTGTTTGAAGCTTGCGCTTGATGCGTGGAATATTGGCAAAGAAAGCGAGTGCTTCGGTTACTGTCATATCCAACACGTCTGAAATATTCTTACCATGGTAAGTGACCTCAAGGGTTTCTCGATTGTAGCGACGCCCACCGCATGCCTCACAAGGGACATACACATCCGGCAGAAAATTCATTTCGATCTTAATTTGACCGTCGCCCTTGCATGCCTCACAACGACCACCCGAGACATTGAACGAAAAACGACCCGGAGAATAACCACGAGCACGGCTTTCAGGTGTTGAAGCAAAGAGGGCACGCAAATCATCCCACAGACCAATGTAGGTTGCTGGATTGGAACGAGGCGTACGACCAATGGGAGACTGATCAATATCGATTACCTTATCGATCACTCGCTCGCCTTCTGCGTTTTCAAGACCTTCGAGACGACGCATGGGACCAACGAGGCGTTTAGAACGATGAACAGCATTGGTGAGCGCCGGAGCAATAGTATCGGTTACCAGCGAGCTTTTTCCCGATCCCGATACACCTGTTACCACCGTAAACGTGCCAAGCTCCACCTTTACCGTTACATTCTTTAAATTGTTTGCGCGTGCACCAACCACCTTAATAGCGCCACGATGCGGGTTGCGGCGCTTCTCGGGCAGACGCACCATCCGCTCACCCGTAAGATACTGTCCAGTTAAAGAGTCTGAACAAGCCATAATTTGTGCTGGAGTGCCAGCGCATACTACCTTGCCACCCAACTCACCAGCTCCCGGACCCATATCGATAACATAGTCCGCCGCTCGAATAGTATCTTCATCATGCTCAACCACAATGACGGTATTACCCTGATCACGCAGGCGACAAAGCGTCTCGATAAGACGGTCATTATCACGCTGGTGCAAACCAATGGATGGTTCATCAAGGATGTACAACACACCCATAAGACCAGCGCCAATTTGCGTTGCCAAACGGATGCGCTGCGCCTCACCACCAGAAAGGGTTGCCGCAGCACGTGAAAGCGTAAGGTAGTCGAGGCCAACATTTACCATAAACTGCAGGCGCGCGCGTATTTCTTTTACAATGGCCCCGCCTATTGTTTGCTGCCGATCGGTAAGCTTTAACTCCTTAAAGAATGCAAGTGCCTGAGCACACGATAAATCGCAGACCTCTTGGATATTCTTACCGCCAACAGTTACTGCCAAATACTCAGGCTTTAAGCGAGCTCCATGGCAAGTAGGGCAAGGAACCTCCTGGATATAACGCTCGAGCTGCGCTTTTGTAGATTCAGAATTCGTCTCCTGCCAGCGGTCGAACAGAATGGAACGAACACCAGGAAATGTAGTAAGCCAGTGAGTGTCACGGCCATCACGCGTGTGATAATCCACCCGGATCTTCTTGGAACCCAAACCATCGAGCAGCGCGCGACGCGTCTTCGGTTTGAGGTCATGCCAAGGCGTCTCATCGGACTCCCCCATATGACGACAGACAGCCGAAAGGATCTGCGGATAGTAATTGGAATGACCAAAGATTGATCCAAACACACCGCCAGAAACCGAAAGCGCCTCATCAACAATGAGGGATTCCGCTTCAACAACACGGCGTGTTCCTAAGCCATCACAGTCGGGACAAGCGCCGTACGGAGCATTAAATGAAAAGTCACGCGGCTGAAGATCATCGATAGAGTGGCCGTGCTCAGGACAAGCGAGTGCCAATGAGTACTGGAGCAACTCGCCTTCAGTACCTTCGGGAGCATCGCGCGGAGGGAGTAGATAAAAGCCGACTTTGCCAGCAGCAAGACGAGTGGCAGTCTCTACAGCTTCAGCGATACGACCAAGTGATCCTTCGCGAATAACAATACGATCAACCACAACCTCAATGGTGTGCTTGAATTTTTTATCAAGCGTGATAGCCTCATCCAGCTCACGCACTTCCCCGTCAACACGCACACGAGAAAAGCCTTCGCGGCGCAGATCCTCAAAGAGCTTGGTATATTCGCCTTTACGACCAACCACCACAGGTGCAAGCACAAAGGCACGGCGACCTTCACCTGCAACCAAAACCTTATCAGCAATCTGATCAGTTGTTTGACGCTCGATCACGCGCCCGCACTCTGGGCAGTGTGGCGTACCAACACGTGCGTAGAGCAAGCGGAGGTAGTCATAAATTTCAGTGACAGTACCCACCGTTGAGCGTGGATTTTTGGAAGTTGTCTTTTGGTCGATGGATACCGCTGGGGATAGACCATCAATGGAGTCGAGGTCAGGCTTATCCATTTGCCCCAAAAACTGGCGCGCATAGCTCGAAAGTGACTCCACATAGCGCCGTTGACCTTCGGCATAGATAGTATCGAAAGCCAGACTCGACTTTCCTGAACCAGATAAGCCAGTTATGACAACAAGCTTGTCACGAGGAATATCCACGTCAATATTTTGGAGGTTGTGCTCGCGAGCACCGCGGATGACAATCGCCTCTGAAGCCATACGTGAAATCTACCTTCCCCTTGAACCGATATGCGTAAAGGGCCAAACCTATAGTTTACTGAGCTGTTGAGAAAACGCGTGTAAACTCACAGGCTTTCACGCCGCGCACACAGACTTTATGCACCGCCGTTCTCCACGCCTTCACTCTCAGCAGGGATCCACGTTGTTTTAAACGCTTCTAAAAAGTAGCCCCTCTCATTTGTACGATTTGCACAAATGAGAGGGACAGCATCCCAGACGGCTAGCAATCGATATATAAGAAGGAACCTGAAAAGGACATCAGACCTAATATGACTAGAGGAGAGCCAGACTATATGGCGAGGCCAGCTTCATAGCCCTCACGTGTTGCTGTAATCGCATTACCAGCCTTAACGGCACCACCGATAACTTGAACATTGTCACAATACTTACGAGCCACATCCTCAAGAGGATTAAAAGAACGGTATCCAAAACCAGCAACAACCTGCGAGGCCTTAACCTGGCATTCATTTCCGTTCTTGTCTGTATAAATAACACTATCAGCAGTAATTTCCTTCACCGTTGCATTGGTGCGCACGTCAATCTTTGCTTCTGCCATCAGGCCAAGCAATACACTTTTAGTAAACGGCATCATATCGTTTAGAATTTCATCCTGCATCTCGAGAACCGTAACATCGCTGTTAAGGCGGGTAATAAAGTGAGCAGTTTCAGCACCAACTTCACCGCCGCCACACACAACAATTGGCCCATCGGCAATTTCCACATTTCCAAGAAGGATGTCTTCTGCAGTTACAACATTCTTTCCATCCATACCAGGAATTGAAGGCATCAGTGGCTTAGCGCCGGTTGCCACCACAATTGCATCGGGTTTTTCGGCAGCAATGAGGTCTTCAGAAACTGGGCACTGCATCTTAATGAGAACATTAAGCTCTTCAAGACTATCCCGTAACTGACTTACGAATGTTGCAAGTTCGCCCTTTCCCACTGGAAATGCTGCAGAGCGGAACTGCCCACCCAGATGATCTGTTGCCTCATAAACAGTAACAGCATGGCCACGCTTTGCTGCTGTTTCTGCAGCGATAAGACCTGCAGGACCAGCACCAATAACCATTACTTTCTTTGGCTCTTTAACTAACGCAAGGTCATTTTCTATTTCTCGACCGACGCGAGGGTTCACCAGACATGTTACATCGCCATCCTCGAGAATCGGCCATTCGCATCCCTGTAAACAACCAATGCAATAACGAATATTGCAGAACTTACCCGCGCATGCCTTGACTGGCAGATACGGATCAGCCAGAGATCCACGACCCATGCACACAGCATCGCAAACACCCATTTTAATGAGAATATCTGCCATTTTAGGATCATTGATACGGTTGGAAAGCAACACCGGAATAGAAACTACCTGGCGAATGCGATCAGAACGATCCATATTAAGTGCATGCTCAGTAAACATAGGGGCAATAATTTGGTCAACTGCTTTTGACGCATACATACCATTTGAGCAGTTAATGGCCGCAAAGCCAATTTCTTCCAAGTGACAAGCAAGCTCAAGCGTCTCGGCAATGGTTCTGCCACCTGGAACAAGATCATCGCTAGAAATACGCACTTGGATTGGGAAGTTGGGACCAACCTCTTCACGCATCGCCATCATGATTTCATCCACAATGCGTACTCGGTTATCAAAGCAACCGCCATATTCATCAACACGGCGGTTGGCTGAAGGAGAAAGAAACTCAGCCAGAAGATACCCGTGAGCGCAGTGAAGCTCTATGCCGTCAAAGCCCGCCTTCTTTGCTCGTCCAGCCGCAGCACCAAACGCAGCGACGAGCTGATGTATTTCCTCAATGGACATTTCATGCGCCTGAAAACGGCACATAGGATCCTTATCGCTTACAGGTGCATATGGCGTCGTATTATTATTCGCAATAGGCGTAGTCTGGCGGCCAGGATGATACATTTGGCAAAAAATCTTAGATCCCTGAGCATGTACCGCTTCACAAAGACGCCGCGAACCCTCAATTTGTTCGTCATTGTAAAGACCCGGGATTCGGCTATAGCCTTTGCCATTAGGCTCTACACAATAGTCTTCTGTGATAATAAGGCCCCAACCACCACGAGCCTTCTCTTCCATGTATCGAATGTAACGCTCAGTTATTGTGCCATCTGGATTGCAATAGTTGGTAACCATAGCGGGCACTACAAGACGGTTAGGAATCTCACAGTTGCCAATTTTGAATGGCTTAAACAGGTTATCAAGCATAGATATCCCTTTCTTTAATGTCGATTAGCTGCGACTTTGGCGATTGTTGGCCTTTGTTTAACTCTGTCTTCTATGCTTGCCTGAGAGCTGACAAATATGTATGTCGAACCTTCTGAATTTTCATTAATCTCTTTGTGCATTTCGTACAAATCATTTTGAGAGTACAGTTAAATGACAAAAAAACGATGTGGGCAACATCAAAATCAAACATCTCAGTGTGAGGCTCAAAGCACTAGCACAATAACGCAAGAAACGGAGATGTAGTCATGTTTTTTAATCTCAATCTCATTGCGTTTCATCTCAAAATCAAACAGCTGATAAGAGTCAACTGCACTTACACAGAACCTGATATAGAAAATGTTTGTCTCTTACCTGAAGCATCTGAATGGCCATCCATTGCTGGAACGCTTGGAGGCGCTCTCGATAGAACACTTTTTATAGCCACATTTGAAGATATCCAAAAACAAAAGGACTGCCTGCCCATTTATCTTATTTGTATAGGAGGTCAAAACGAAGCCGCAGCATTCATGAAGAAAAAAGAAGTACGTGGACTTGTGTTACCGCAATCCCTTACTACCCTGCAAGTATATGCACAGATAATGTCTCTCTTTCATCGATATAACAGGATTGAAGATCGCTTAATGCAGGCCATGCTCACCAGCAAGGATATTGTCTCTGTACTAAATATTTGCTCTCAATTCTTCAAGAATCCTGTTCTTTTGCTCAATGAAGCACTACGTGTAATTGGATTGTGCACTTCGTACAAACACGACCCCGAAGAATCGTCTTGGAGAGAAACAGAAACGACGGGATACATCAGTGAAGCACTGCTGAATTCGATGGATAAGGCTGGGCTACTACCAGAACTTGAACATAGCAAGCAAGCTATTTTGGTTGATGTTCCAAATTACCCTAAACGCCTCGTTGCTAATATTTTTTCCAGTGGACATCGTACAATCTCACTTTGTGTAGATGAGTGCAATGCCCCACTTACAATGGACTATGCAGGTCTCATTGAGTACATCGCGCAGCTCATAGGCACGTATTTACTTACCAATCGCTCAGCAACAGGACACCAACCTCTTTCATTTGTTGATTGCATTTCTGCGCTCATACAAGGCGTTCATGTCGATAATGCCGAGCTTCGAGGACTCTTACGTATGCATGGGTGGAGCCCTCATGACTGCTACCGTATTGCAATTCTCCAATCATCGCCTTCCGATAGCCTTGGTGGCACAACTCACTTTAATCTCGATTCATGTCTTGCGCTTCTTAACGATACCCTCTCTGTAGAAATCAATAAGAATCGCGTGCTTCTACTTCATGCAAAAGCAGAAGCAGCTGATAATCTCGCTACCTATAGCGATACAAAATTACATGCTATGCAGGACGATAATGCCCTTGAATCATCAATAAACCAAAGCGCGCCGACTCTACCGGAAGCTTTTTGTAAACGCGTTACAACTATTAATGCAATGTGCAGCGTAAGCATGCCGTTTCGCGACCTACACATGCTTCAAGATGAATATAGGCTTGCTCTTGCAGCGCTAAATCTTGCTCAATCTCAACGTGTTTCTACAAAGAAAAATGATGCCGATCACATTATTTGGTATCGGGACTATCTCATGAAACACGTCATCGAACTTTGCAAAGAATCTTTTGATCTCAGATGTCTTTGCGATTCAGGAATAGTCGCACTTCATCAATATGATTCCCAGCATGATACAGAACTCTTAACCAGCCTTATGGTGTACCTCGATTGCAGCTCAAATTTAATTCGTGCTGCCCAAAAACTCTGTATTCATCGAAACTCTCTTGTTTATCGCCTTAATCGCGCTCAAGAAATTGCTGGGTTTGATTTTGAAAGGCCGGGTGAAGTTGAGCGGATCCTTTTTTCCTGTGAGATATTGCAATATTTAGATTCTAAAAATGGCCTCTAGCAGTGGAGAGGTGCTGAGAAAAAAGGAACGCGATTAATTAGCGCTCTTGAGGAGCTGATGGGAAACTCTAAAAGTACTTTTACCTCGTAGTGTCAATAATGTGGCCTTCTAGAAATGAAAGCTATTCATTTGTGCATTTCGTACAAATGAATAGCTGCATGATTTAGAAGGACCAGAATAAGAAGGACCAGAACTTTAGTAGTAGCGAATCCGCTAATCCAAAATCCACCAAACTCAGCAACAGACGATATGAGCTGAACATTGGGCCCTCCCCCTGTCGCAGTTCCGTGGGTCGGGCGACAATGGTCGTACCACCAACCGTGGCCGCGCGCCACATGCGACGGAGGAGGGCACCATGTCCAATTATGTCACAGCTATCGGCCTCGACGTTCACGCCCGCAGCATCAAGGCCTTCGCCCTAAATCCCATGAGCGGCGAGTGCGAGCGCGCGTCGTTCGGCTACGACCCGGCAGCGATCGCCGAGTGGGCACTCAGCTTCGAGGAGCCCAGGGCGGTCTACGAGTCTGGGGTTACCGGCTTCCACCTGTGCCGGACGCGTCAGTCCATCGTTCAGCACCACGCCACGGCGCAGCGCGTCGAGCTGCTCGCCCGTGGGTGTGCCTTCCACCTGCACCCAGTAGGTCTTGGGCTGCTTGTGGCGCGGATCGGTCAGCCGGTTCGCCAGCGCACCGTCGTCGGTGAGCAGCAACAGGCCTTCGCTGTCGTAGTCCAGCCGTCCCGCCGCATAGACGCGCGGCGGCAGGCCGAACCCGGCCAGCGTCGGACGCGGCGGTACGCTGCGGTCGGTGAACTGGCACAGGACGTTGAACGGTTTGTTGAAGGCGATCAGCACACGGAGTTTTCCGGAGAGACGACAGCGCGCATTGCAACGTCATCGCCGCGCCGCGTCCAGCGCGCGATCACCCTCATGCTTCCGGTCGCGCCTCCGGATCCGGATTGACCGTGGTCGCCGTCCTGGATCGTCCACGCGCCATCGCCTCGAACACGCCATCCCGGCGCACCCAAGCGTGATGCAGCGCGGCGGCCATGTGCAGCAGGATCAGCGCGAACAGCACATAGCCCATCCATCCGTGCGCCTGCCGCAGCAGGCTGTACAGCGCCGGGTCGGGCGACACGATCGGCGGCAGCGCGAACGACGAGGTCATGCGCACGGGATACCCGCCCGCCGACAGCATCGCCCAGCCCAGCAGCGGCATCGCCAGCATGGCGGCGTACAGCGCCACATGCGATGCCTTGGCGGCGAGCGCCTGCGCGCGCGGCAGCGGCGGATGACGCCAGCGGTACAGCAGGCGGATCACGGCCAGCAGCAGCAACGCGATGCCCAGCGGCCGGTGCAGGTCGATCAGCACCGGACGCAGCGACAGCGACGCCACCATGCCCACGCCGACGAACAGCATCGCCAGGATCAGCACCGCCATGCCCCAGTGCAGCACGCGCGCGAAAGGGTCGAAATGGTCGCCGTGATTCATCGTGTCGCCTCCGTGCCGTGGGTGGGCGCGGGCCTGGCGATATCGCCACGTGCGGTTTCGCGCTCGCGCC
>URWR01000014.1 GCA_900551595.1 uncultured Coriobacteriaceae bacterium | reverse complement strand
CGAGGTAGGGAAGTGTACGTTATGGCAAGAAGTACCTTCGCTCAAAAGTATTGCGAGAAACTTTTTCCTCATGCAACACGTGAGTTCGTTGCCTATCTTGGTCTCGGACGTGTTTATCCGTTTTTTGCGGCACTCAATCAGGTATTTGAGCAGCACAATATTGAGCTTCCTCTTTCTGGACAGGCAACAACAACACCAGAGACTCGTTTAGCTGCTGGCAACGCTGTTCAAATTGCGTATTTTGGTGAAGGCATGCGTGAGAGCTGGAAGCAAGGTCCCCAGGAACGCGCTCATATCAATCGCTGGCTTGCGGATAATTGCTTTGGCGATTATTACACGCGCACCGGTCTTTCCGATAAAGACCGCGAGATGATTACCTTTTGCTATATTGCAGCGCAAGGTGGGTGCGAGCCGCAGCTCACAGCACATGCTTCTGGCAATATGAACCTCGGAAACGATAAAGATTTTCTCTATCGGGTTGTTTCAAATATGCTGCCGTACATTGGCTATCCACGAAGCCTTAATGCCTTGACTTGTATAGATAACGCAGCAGACCAACGGGCGTAATATAGCTACATAAAGCGAGGCATGGCAGAGCAATTTCATGCATATAGTGGGTAGAGAGGAGCGAGCGATGAAACTCGGTTTTGGTCTCATGCGGTTACCTAAGCAGGACGATGTAATCGATATCGAACAAACAGCTCGTATGGTCGATATGTTTCTTGAAGCGGGTGGTACCTACTTCGACACTGCATATGTATACGAAGGGTCAGAAGAGGCTACCGCCAAAGCATTGGTTGAGCGCCATCCACGCGATTCATACACGCTTGCTACTAAGTTGAATGCTCATTTAATGGCTCCCACACGAGAAGCAGCTCAGAAGCAATTTGAAACTTCGCTTGCGCGTACAGGAGCGGGATATTTCGACTATTACCTGCTTCATGCCCTCATGGACAATACCTATGAACAATATGATGAGTGGGGCCTGTGGGATTATGTTGCCGAGAAAAAGCGTAAAGGCCTTATTCGTAATATGGGATTCTCGTTCCATGGCGGGCCTCAACTTTTGGACGAAGTGCTCACTAAACATCCTGACGTTGACTTTGTGCAGCTGCAGCTCAACTATGCCGACTGGGATGACGCAAAGGTGCAGAGTCGCGAAAACTATGAAGTTGCTCGTGCGCATGATAAAGAAATTGTTGTTATGGAACCCATTAAGGGTGGCAGACTTGCAGAGCCTCCGGAGGAAGTGCGCGCCCTTATGGATGCCTGCACTCCCGGGATGTCATATGCTTCATGGGCAATTCGTTTTGTAGCGAGTTTGCCAGGTGTGTTTACCGTACTGTCCGGCATGTCAAACGTCGAACAAATGGCAGATAATCTCTCGTACATGCGCGATTTTGAACCGCTGAACGAGGCTGAACGCGACGTTATTCTGCAGGCCCAGCGCATTATGGGAGAGTCCTCCACTATTGCCTGCACGGCATGTCACTATTGCACCAATGGATGCCCGCAGAACATTCCAATTCCTGAGATATTTGCAGCTGCCAATTTGCGTTTAGGCAATGGCCAGGCAGAAGAAGCACAGGCCGCCTACGATAAGGCTGTATCGGCGCCAGGTGCAGGTAAAGCATCTGAGTGCATCCAGTGTGGGCAGTGCGAAGGTGCTTGTCCGCAGCAACTAAGTGTTATTGACTATCTCCACATGTGTGCAGAGATGTTTGAATAAGACAGATTGTAAAGAGATGAAGTTGCAGCCCGGCATCTGTGGGATGTCGGGCTTTATTACTAAGAACGTTTAAGAACGTTGGAGCACTACATAGCGGTTAAGTGTGCCTGAGGCACCATCTGCGGAGAAACGATCGCACTCCAGAGCGGAACTTCCAAGGCTCTTTACAAGAGTATCGATTTCATCCTCTTCGAAGCTATGACAATAGCGAAAACATTCACTTTCTTGCCATCCGAGCAAATAATCGCCGAGGTCCAATGAAGTGGGATCATATCCAGGGAAAGGCGCGTGTTTGCGAGCCATCTCCATTGTCTTATGGGCGCGTTGAGCAAGACGAGCGTCATGCATAAACTGCCAGAATGAGAGCGCGATAATACCTCCCGGTTGCGCAGCGCTGACGAGTTCACGCATAAGGTCGACCCGCAGCGTATCTCCTGGAATATGGTGCATAAATCCAAAACAACAAACGATATTGGCTGGCTTGATGTTAGGAAGTTTAATGGCTCTATCTAAAGAAGAGCTTTCCTTCTTGTTGGTAGCGTTGTTCAATAGCGTGCCGATAATATCAAGGTAGGCGAGCGTTACCTGGCTCGCAGGGTGTTGTTCTGAGAGATTTTCCTCAGCAAGCGTGGGCTCGTTGTCTATGCCTTGGTAATGAAGACAAGCCTTTGGAAATCTGTGTTCGAGAAAGCTAAGAAGACGCGCATTTCCACAGGCAACATCAGTAACTACCAGGGGTTTATTTCCCTTGAGGGTATCGGTGGGCATGAGTTGCTCTGCCAAATTTGTAACATGTTCCCATCCTTGCCATGCACGGTGTCGAGTGGCCGAAAACGAGTGAGCATTTTCGTGATAAAAGCGTTTGTCGAGCTCAATGAGTTCGTGTGCGGTCTGGAGGTCCATGTGTTTCCTTATTTCGAGCTACTCGTGGGCTGTGTGCTGCTTTCTTTGGAAGCTCATATTCTTGCAGAGCTGGTGTGCCATAGCTTGCAATGTCTGCGTTAGAATCGGGCTATGGATGAGATTATTCAACAGATTGTGGAGCTGCTGCGATGCGGTAAAGAGGTGGACGAGAATACACTCGTCAAGCTCATGCATGCTGCGGCTCGTCGTACTGGCAAGGACAAAGGCGCTTTTGCCAAGCGCCGTTTATTGCCATACTATCATCGCGTCAAAAATGAGGATCCTGAGCTCTGGCAGAGCTGGCACATTACACCTGAGCTTGAACGGAGCCTCCTTGCGGTTCTGCGTATGAAGCCACGTCGTTCTGCCTCCGGTGTGGCAACGATTACGGTAATCACGAAACCATGGCCTTGTTCTGGTTCATGCGTTTTTTGTCCGAGCGATGTTCGTTGTCCCAAGAGTTATCTTGCCGATGAGCCTGCCTGTGCTCGTGCTGTGAAGGCAAGTTTTAATCCGTATCGTCAGGTGGCTGCACGACTAACAGCTCTCCGACAAATGGGGCATGCAACAGACAAAATTGAGCTCATTGTGCTCGGTGGAACATGGAGCGATTATCCGGAGACCTATCAGCTCTGGTTTATGCGTGAACTCTTTCGCGCTCTCAACGATGAGGCATCCGTGGACGCTCACACGTTTGCCGCATTGACCAATGAGCCAGATGTAGATGCCGCTGAAATTGCTGAGGTTCAGCGTGCTGTAAGCGCTGGTGAGCTTACCTATAACCAGGCGGTAGACCGTCTCTATCTGAGCAATCAAGCTTTCTGCGATGCAGCACAAGCACAGACTGCTACCTGGGCAGATCTTGAGTATGAACATACGCGCAACGAGCATGCACGCCACCGGGTGGTTGGGCTCGTAATAGAAACGCGTCCTGACGCTATAACACCCGAAGCTCTTGTTCGTATCCGCCGCATGGGTGCAACCAAAATCCAAATGGGAGTTCAGAGCACGCGGCAGGAGATTCTTAATGCCAACGGGCGCGGCATTCGTGTCGAGCAGATAGAGCGAGCATTTAACTTGTTGCGCTTATTTGGTTTTAAAGTACACGCTCACTTTATGGTCAATCTTCTCGGCGCAACACCCGAAGCTGATAAAGACGACTACGAGCACTTTGTGACCAATCAGGCATTTCTGCCAGACGAAATCAAGCTTTATCCCTGCGCACTTATCGAGAGTTCTCATCTCATGAGTCGTTGGCGCAAAGGTGACTGGAAGCCTTACTCAGAGGACGATCTGGTAGATGTGCTTACAACAGACGTACTTACAACACCTGTCTTTTGTCGCGTATCGCGTATGATTCGAGACTTTTCCACTGGCGATATTGTGGCTGGCAACAAGAAGCCTAACCTGCGCCAACTTGTAGAGCGTCGTGTTGCTGAGCGCTGTGCACATACAGGTGAACACGTACGTGAGATCCGCTTCCGTGAGATTGCTACAAGCAAAGTGGATATGCATGAGCTTAAGTTGGCGGAAGTGAGCTACCAGACAAACGTGACGAATGAATACTTCCTGCAGTGGGTGACGCCTCAGAACCAGATTGTTGGGTTCTTACGCCTTTCTCTACCAAATCGCAAGGCTCTTGAGCAGCTTGCCGATGAGCAGAACTTGTCGCCTGCGCCTGAGGAAGCCATGATTCGTGAGGTGCATGTGTACGGCACTGCTGAGCGAGTTGGTGAAGCGGGCACGACAGCTCAACATCATGGTCTTGGACACAAGCTTATCGATCGTGCTTGCACAATTGCGCGAGAGGCGGGCTATGAGCGTATCAATGTGATCAGTGCTGTTGGCACACGCGCATACTATCAGGAACTTGGTTTTTCAACTCACGGTCTTTATCAGCAAAAAGAGTTGAAATAATTGATGGGATAACCTTGGAGTAGATACGAGCAGTGCGTCTGTAGATTCAGAAGGAAAGCCAAGTGACGAGAGGATGATCGTCATGAGTATGGTTGAAATTGTATTTAGTCCGACGGGTGGAACAGAAAAAGTTGCAGATAAGCTTACCGCTCGTTTAGCAGAATGTTGTGATATAGCAGATCGGCAAGTTGTTGATTTGGTAAATCCTGCTTTCAATGCTCATTTGGTTGAGATTTCCTCTGATGATGTGGTGGTTATTGCCGTGCCGTCTTTTGGTGGTCGCATGCCATCTACAGCGACGGAGCGGCTTTCTCAGATAAACGGCCATGGCGCGACCGCAATTCTCGTATGTGTGTACGGTAACCGTGCATTTGAAGATACGCTTGTTGAATTTGAAGATGTGGTGCGCGGAGCTGGGTTTGTCGTTGTGGCGGCTGTAGCGGCGATCGCTGAGCATTCCATTGTTCGCTCTGTTGCTGCTGGTCGACCTGATGCTGCTGATTTTGAAGAGCTCACATCCTTTGCTGATCGTATTGCTGAACGCCTACAAATTTGCGCAACGGGAGAAGCAGTTGAGCAACCTGCAATCCCGGGTAACCGTCCCTACAAGGAGGCTGGCGGTTCCGGAATGGTGCCTAAGGCGAGCAAAGCATGTGTTAACTGCGGGATATGTGCCAAGGCATGTCCAGTACAAGCAATCGATGCTGAGGATTGTCACAAGATCGATAGCGAACGCTGTATCTCGTGTATGCGCTGTGTTTCGGTGTGCCCACACAATGCACGTGCAGTGAGCGGTGTCATGCTTGCGACGGTGAGTGCTGTACTCAAGAAAGCTTGTGCTGGTCGCAGAGAGAATGAGCTGTTCCTGTAGGGACGGTTTTTCTGACTGTTATAAGGGATAGTTCAACAAGGCAGAAAGATTGATCGAGTGGTCGCATGAACGAAGGGCGGCACTATGACAAAACTTTCTAAAATGCTCCTGGGCGGTGAGCTGGATACTCAGGTTCTTGAAGGAGCTAAACAGGCAACATTTGTTGAAGTGGACAATCCTTTACGTCAGTATTCCATGTTCTTTCTGCGCCTTCTTGCTGCAACAGTTGTCGCAACTGCGGGGGTAGCAGCCGATTCATCCACCACTATCATTGGCGCTATGCTTATTGCTCCACTCATGTCTCCAATGTTGGGCGTGGCACTTGCCACTGCGCTTGGACGAATGCGGGATCTTCTTCGCACCCTTGGTCTTACCTTGCTAGGCATGGGAATTGTTGTATTGGTTTCTATAGGGGTTACTGCGATCATACCGGTTGCTGTTGATATGGATGCTAATACGCAAGTGCTGGCACGCATCTCGCCTCGTCTTGTTGATTTGATAATTGCGTTGGCAGCTGGGTTTATGGCAGCACTTGCTTCTATGCGAAGCGATATTCCTGATGCTTTACCAGGTGTTGCCATTTCGGCTTCTATCGTTCCGCCGCTTTGTGTAGTTGGAGCAAGTATTTATGAGGGAGCTCCAGAAGCGGCAATTGGTGCACTGTTGCTTTTTGTCGCCAACTTTATTGCAATTCAAGTTATGGGTGCTGTGGTGTATCTCCTTATGGGTCTTATCCCTCATAGCGAAGAAAAGCCAGTAAGTGATGCTCGCGCAGCATGGTATGCATTGGTGGCGATTGCTGCCATTGCGCTCGTTCTTTTCTTCATGGATGTAAGCATGGGCATTGTGCGTTCGGGCGAAATGGAAAGACGTGCCCAGGATATAACGGCTTCCTGGGCGAATAACGCGGGGTATCGGGTAACTTCACTATCTGTTGATGATAACGAGCTGTATGTTCAAATTGCTGGTGTAGATAAAGAGCCAGACGTGTATACCCTCGCTCAATCATTATCGAAAGCAAATGTTACCTATAAAGATGTGTATGTTTCAGTAGTGGAAGAACACAACGCGGCATTATCTACTGACAGTTAGAGCTCTCAGGTGAACACAGTCCCAGCGCCTTATGAGCAGCTGAGATAACCGAAGCAATATCTTGTGAGTCGGGATGTGACAACGCCTTGTCAAAGTTATCCAGCATCGCACGTACACGCGAATTGTCTGGGTCCTCTTTGAGCATTTGTTCGTAACGAGTGCGCACCGAAGACCCCATTTTGCCCTGGCACATGCGTTCTCCAAGCAGGGTAACAGTGTCGGGAACATGTGATTTCACACGCTGTAAGATTTGGTTGAAATATTCTGCCGAGCCACCAAAACCGGCTGTGCCAAATAAAAACAGCCGCTGATGGGTGAGACTGCTTAAGAAATGTGCTGCGTCGGTTGTGCAATCTCCTTTATCACACCAAAATCCAAAAAGGATTGCATCAGTATCAGCGAGAGCGGTGGTAGATATTGCAACAGAACCAGTGGCAGTATGTAGCGGGCCAGCATAGACAAGCTCTATGCCATCTACACTTGCAAGATCCTGTGTAAGGGCCTCGCCTAAGGTCTGAGTGTTGCCGGTCTTACTATCCCAAATCACTGCACATTTCATAGTACTCACCAGTTTCTTATGTAATACGCCAGGGTGGGCTTTCTCAATTACAGGGGAACTTCTACCCATCGTAGGAGCTGTAATGTATCCATATTTTGCCCTACTCACTCTAAGGCGCAGAAATAACGGTTCCGCTTATGTTCGCCGAATATATCGACAGGTAAGACGATTTATTAAGTATCGTAGAACCCCAGATAAATCAGAACGCTTAGAAGCTGCTTATAAGGAGGCTAGCTATGTCCTATGCCGACCTGGTTACAACACGTCATTCAGTGAGAAGTTATAAGAAAACACCAGTGGAACCCGAAAAGGTCCAAGCCATCCTTGAGGCAGGTCGTCTTGCTCCCAGTGCGGTGAACAATCAACCAACCCGCGTAGCTGTGTGTGATACGCCTGAGGTTTTGTCGCGTGTTGCTGCGGCAACTGGTCGCATGGAGCGCGATGGATCTGTGTTTGGAGCTCCGCTTGTACTTGTCGTATGCGTACGAACGGAAGATGCATGGGTACGTGGCTATGATCAGAAATGTCATGCCGATATAGACGCCACTATCGTGTGCGATCAAATGATGATGCAGGCTACGGATCTTGGTTTGGGAACTTGCTGGGTTTGCCATTTTGATCCGGTTGCTATGCGAGAGGCTCTATCGTTGCCTGAAGGGATTGAGCCAGTCCATGTATTGCCTATTGGCTATGCCGACGAAGAACCCGTTGATATGGAGAAGCACCTCTATGGTCGCCGGATTTCTCTGGAGCAGTTTACCGATTTGCAGTAAGCACTTATTTCTTGGCAAATAAACGCAGTTTTTACCTCATAAGGCTTTGTGTTGCACTTCGTATGCGCCTTCAAAATTGTCTACGATTGGTAGCGGCTTATCGGCCGCTACCATCGTGTTGCTCGATCTTCTATGGGGCTCATTTGGCCGTTCCGGAATGAAATAGACATGAGCAAATTCCTTGGAAAAGGTTGCAAGGGTCTGTTTGGTATAGCGAGATCCTTTTCCTTCGCAAGTGCCTATGAGATTTGCTAGATAAATCCCATTTTTGGCAAGGCACTCATGAATAATGTGAGCCCCTTCATCAGTTGCCATAGGGCCAAGCGGATGCTTGCCGGAGAAGGCGTCATTTACGACCAGCTTATAAGGTCCTTCTCCGTCAGAAACGGCATATTTTCGTAAACAGTCCCAACCGTCAGCGCAGATAAGCTCTAAGCGGTTTGATGCTATCGCGTCGTAGGTCTCAATAAGATCATCAAGGAAAAAGTCTTCTCGAGCAATCTTGGTCATAGCAGGATCAATTTCGACAACAGCAATATGGGCGTATGGATAGTGTGCAACCAAATATTTTGGCAACGAATAACCTCCGCCACCCAAAATGATTGCATTGCCCGGTCCATGGGCTAGGCGAATAACATCCGCCATAATGCGCTGGCAGATACAGCTCAGCTCAAAACGAAGATCTTTATCTATATAACAGACTGATTGAAAAGTGCCATTCACATTGAGCAGGCGTACGGGAGTGCCGTCTGCATCTTCAGCATCAAAAATTAAAGCCGGTCCAAACATAGTTTTGCGGACGAGCTTTACACCACGCCAAGCGAGAAGACGTGGAATGAGCAATCTCCCAATAATAAAAACGACAACGACAAAGACTATTTCTGCAGCTAGTACTGCAATAACAGGCATTGAAACGCTCCAAGATAGTATCGAGATGAAATATGTTAGATGTTAGACACACTCTAATTGAGAGTTACCTACCATTGACCCAAATTTTTAAATACTGTGATGGTGGAGTGTAAGATACTGAAATACCTGTGCACTTATGGAGCTGAACTTGTGAGATATGGTCATGCTCCGCTATACTGACGCGTGCGACGTGACATTTTTGATGTCTCGTCAATACTTGTTGCTCAACGAGAGGAAGACGTAATCATGACTGCTGGACTCAGCATGATAGCAGGACTCGGTATTCCTGAGCTGCTTCTTATCATCGTAATCGTACTTATTATTTTTGGGCCTAAGCGTCTGCCTCAGCTTGGCTCTTCTCTTGGCAAGACCGTAAAGAATATCCGTGAGGGTATGGAAGAGGACGACGAGCCAGAAGAAGACGTTGAGGATGTCGAAGAAGATGACGAGGAGGAGGACGACGAAGACGACGAGGACGAGTCTCCTGTAGTGGAGCACAAGAAGTCCAAGAAGTCTAAGACGTCTTCTCATAAGGCTTAGAGTTACAACAGGTAGTGCGAACGGGAGCCTAAGTACATGGACAACAATAAAATTATTCTCACTCCAGAAGGTCGTGCCAAGCTTGTAGAAGAGCTTGAGTGGCGTGAAGGAGAGAAAGACGCTGAGATTATTGCACGCATCAAGGAAGCTCGTGACTTCGGCGACCTTTCCGAAAATGCAGAATATGATGCTGCAAAAGAGGAGCAATCCAAGAACGCTGCTCGTGTAGCAGAAATTCGTGCAATTCTTTCCTCTGCTCGCATCTCTGAGTCTTCCAACGCACATATTGTTGTTTCCATCGGAAGTACCGTTGAGGTTGAGGACGAAAAAGGCAAGCGTCAGTCCTACACCATTGTTGGTACTACTGAAACCAACTCGCTTCGTCATCGCATCTCTAATGAATCTCCTTTAGGTGCCGCTCTTATCGGCTCCTCTAAGGGTGATATGGTGGAGTACGCAACTCCTGCAGGCAAAAAACGCTCTCTTAAAGTTATCGACATCACTCGATAACACGGTGTCTGCCACTTTTTCGAGCGCGTCCCGCCCGCGGCAGAACCGCGAGGGACGCGCTTTTTTCTATAGGCAATATGGACAGGAATAAAGCGCTTGTGCGCTGAGCATATGAGAAAGAAGGAAGCATGTCTGAGAACCACCAGGGCAATGCAGCAAGTGCTGCACCTGTGAACATCAACGACGAAAGGGCTATTCGTCGTGCTAAGCGCCAAGCGCTTATCGATGAGGGGATTAACCCCTATCCTTTGCGCTCCACAGTAACAGCTCACGCTGCTGGTCTTGCTGAGAAGTATGCAGATCTAGAAGCGGGCGTAGATACCGAGGATGTTGTCTCAGTTGCTGGCCGTATTCGCGCACTTCGCTCTCACGGCAAGATTGCCTTTCTTGTTCTCCAGGACTACACAGGAACCATTCAGCTGTTCTGTCGCCATGATGTGTTAGGCGATGATGCTTGGGATCTGCTTCGTCGTTTTGACGTTGGCGATATTATCGGTGCAACTGGTCCTGTGGTTCGCACCAAGCGCGGCGAGCTTTCCGTTGCTCCTACTAAGCTTGAAATGCTTGCCAAGTCCTGCCGTCCTCTGCCCGATAAGTGGTCCGGTCTGACTGACAAGGAAACCAGGTATCGTCAGCGTTATGCCGACCTTATCGTCAATCCTGCTGTCATGGAGACCTTCCGTAATCGTTCAAAGATCATTTCTGCAATTCGCCGCTATATGGAAGATGAGCTTGGCTATATCGAGGTAGAAACCCCGATTTTGCAAGAGACGCTCGGCGGCGCAAATGCTCGCCCCTTTATCACGCACTTTAACGCTCTTGATCAGACATGCTATTTGCGTATTGCAACTGAGCTGCATCTGAAGCGCTGCATCGTAGGTGGCATGGAGCGCGTTTTTGAGATTGGCCGTCAGTTCCGAAATGAAGGTATGGATCAGACGCACAATCCAGAATTCACTTCCATGGAAGCCTATTGTGCCTATTCCGATCTTGAGGGTATGAAGCGCCTTTCTGAGGGCCTGTTTAGTGCTGTCGCTCACTCGCTTGGCAAGGGAGATAAGATCCAGTATCAGGGTCTTGAGATCGATCTTTCCACTCCTTGGCGCTCAGCATCCATGAGTGAGCTTGTCTCAGAGCACCTGAACGAGCATGTTGATATGGACACCCCGCTGGAGCATCTTCGCGAGCTCTGCGATGCCAATGATGTGCATTATGAGCCCGAGTGGGGTGTTGGACGTCTTATCTTCTCGCTTTATGATGAACTGTGCGAATCTGAGATCGTAAACCCAACGTTTGTTTGCGATTATCCGGTTGAGGTTTCCCCACTGGCAAAGCGTATTCCTTCCGATCCTCGTCTGACCGAGCGTTTTGAGCTGGTTATCGCTGGTCATGAGTATGCTAATGCCTTTACCGAGCTCAACGACCCTGTAGATCAGGAGGGACGTTTCCGCGCACAGGTTGAGGCCAAAGAGGCTGGCGACGAGGAAGCTATGGATTATGACGCAGACTATGTCCGCGCACTTGAGTATGGCTTGCCTCCTACTGGCGGTATTGGCTACGGCATTGACCGTATGATCATGCTGTTCTGTGATGAACCTTCCATTCGCGACGTGCTTCTCTTCCCACATATGAAGCCTGAAGCTAAGCCTGTTGTGCATACACACAAGGCTGCTTCCGAACGTCTGGAGACGGGTCTGAGCCGCGAGCAAGCGCTCGAGCTGCTTGAGAAATACAACCAGGATGAATTCCATATTCACCATGGTAAGACCGTTGAAGCGCTGATGCGTTACTATGCGCGCAAGTATGATCCAGAAAATATTGAATTCTGGGGTCAGGTTGGCCTGCTGCATGATCTGGATTGGGAGAAGTGGAACGATCCAGCAGTTCATACCGTTAAAACGGCTGAGATTCTTGAGGAGTGTGGCGCTAATCCACGTCTGGCTCACGCCATTCAGACACACAACTCCGATTTCAATACAGATCTTCCGAAGCCTGAGCATAAGATGGAGTGTGTGCTCTACGCAGTGGATGAGCTTTCAGGCCTGATCGGCGCTGCGGTAATTATGCGTCCTTCCAAGAGCGTCATGGACTTCTCGGTCAAGTCGCTTAAGAAGAAGTTCAAAGATAAGCGCTTTGCTGCCGGCTGTGACCGCGATGTCATTCGCCACGGTGCGGAGATCAACAATATGGAGCTTGACGAGCTCTTCGCAAGTGTCATTGAGGCTATGCAGGCAATTGAGTCGGGTGCTGAGGAGGCAGCGGAGGCTGCAGATAAGGCCGAAGAGCTTCACACGGTGCCTGCCGCCACAAACCCCATGCCTGTTTCCACTACTGCAAATGTGGGCGGCGCAGGCGCTGACTTTGCTCACGTGGTGGTTGAGCCGCTGTTTAAGGATCTTATCGACTACGACGAGTTTGCTCGTTCCGACTATCGTGCGGTAAAGGTGCGGGAATGCTTCCCGGTGCCTGGCAGCGACAAACTGCTGCAGTTTACGCTTGATGATGGTTCTGGACGCGATCGTACAATTCTTTCGGGTATCCATCCAAACTATCGTCCCGAAGACTTGGTTGGTCGTACGCTCATCGCCATTACCAACCTCAAGCCTCGCCGTATGATGGGTGTAAGTTCGGAAGGCATGCTAATTAGTGCCATCCATCATGATGAGAATGGCAATGAAGGCCTCAACCTGCTGATGGTCGACGACCGTATCCCTGCAGGAGCAAAGCTGTACTAAGTTCTTGCTTGGCTAAAAAGGTGCGGGCCAACAGGTTTTCCTGCTGGCCCGTATTGTATTTTTGTGACGCGGCGTCACCTCGAGCGTATGATTGACATCCTATATGGGTAAACACTGCCAGAACAGAGACCTGTGGTATAACGTTTGTCCCTGTGGAGCCATTTATTTGGCGGCAAGATATAAATCATTGGAGCATGGAGCAACGCATGTTCGAGAAGTTTACTGACAAAGCACGTAAGGTTATGTCGCTCGCCCAAGAGGAAGCGCGTTCTTTGGGCCAGATGTATGTAGGCACCGAGCACCTTCTCCTTGGTCTTATCAAGGAGGGTGATGGTATTGCTGCACAGGCGCTTGCCAATCTGGATGTAACATATGAAGAGACACTTGCTACCGTTCGCGATCTTACAAAAGGTGAGTCGGAGCCAGTTCCTGGCGGGCATATTCCTTTTACGCCACGTGCAAAACGAGTATTAGAAGATTCTTATCGTGAGACTATGTCGCACGGTCAGACCTATATTTCAACTGAGCATTTGCTTTTGGGCATTGTGCGTGAGGGCAATGGCAGCGCAATGACAGTGCTCGCCCGTATGGGCGTTTCTGCTGATGCTGTCCGAAATGCAGTGAATGAGCTTATCGACAAGAGCTCTGATGCTAAGGGTCCCGCCCCAGCCACGGTGCGTATGAATCCAGATGGCACACCCGTAAGTGATGCTGAAGGCTCAATGCTCAAAGAGTATGGTCGCAATTTAACGCAGCTTGCTGAAGAGGGGAAACTCGACCCTGTGATTGGCCGTGATCTCGAGGTAGAGCGTGTGATGCAGGTATTAGCACGCCGTCAGAAGAACAATCCTCTGATTCTTGGCGATCCAGGCGTTGGAAAAACCGCAGTCGTAGAAGGTTTGGCGCAGCTCATAGCTACTGGAAATGTTCCTGATTTGTTGCGAAACCGTCAGATTTGGACACTCGATGTTGCAGCACTTGTTGCCGGTGCAAAATATCGCGGCGAATTTGAGGACCGTCTTAAGCGCGTTATTACAGAAGTTGAAGAGTCGGGTAACGACATTCTCTTTATTGATGAGATGCATACCCTCATTGGCGCTGGTTCCGCTGAGGGATCTATCGATGCAGCTTCCATTCTTAAGCCACCTCTTTCGCGTGGAGAAATCCAGGTAATCGGTGCAACCACTGCTGAGGAGTACCGTAAGCACATCGAAAAAGACTCAGCTTTTGAGCGTCGTTTCCAACCGGTATATGTGAATGAGCCTTCGCTCACCGATACTGTGAGTATTCTTCGTGGCCTGCAAGAGCGCTACGAGAAGCATCATCACGTGGTCTATACCGATGCAGCTATTGAAGCTGCTGTGCGTCTCTCGAGTCGCTACATTCAGGATCGATTCTTGCCTGATAAAGCTATAGACGTTATTGATGAGGCAGGAGCGCGCACACGTGTTCATAAGATGGCGCTTCCTCCGGAGCTCGCGCAGGTTGATGAAGAACTGGCGCAGGTAAAAGCTGAAAAAACCGAAGCTGCAAGCGCTCAGGAATTTGAGCGTGCGGCACATCTCAGAGATAGAGAAAAAGAGCTTGCAAGCAAGAGGGTAGAGCTTGAAGAAGCTTGGCATAAACGCATGGATGAGCAGGTTATTACGGTAGACGATAATGACATCGCCAATGTTGTTTCGGATATCACCGGTGTTCCTGTCGCCAATCTTACCGAGGCCGAAGCTTCGAAGTTGCTGCGCTGCGAGGAAGCGCTTCACCAGCGCGTTATTGGTCAGGAAGAAGCGGTATCAGGGGTTGCACGTGCTATCCGTCGAAGCCGTTCTCCGCTTAAGGATCCTCGTCGTCCTGGTGGCTCGTTCATTTTCCTGGGCCCATCGGGTGTGGGTAAAACTGAGCTTGCAAAGAGTCTGGCAGAGTTTCTCTTTGGTAGCGAAGATGCACTTATCTCTTATGACATGTCAGAGTTCATGGAGAAACATGCAGTATCCAAACTTGTTGGTGCACCTCCGGGATATGTTGGCTATGACGAGGGTGGCGAGCTTACCAAGGCAGTACGCCGTCGTCCCTATTCGGTTGTGCTTTTCGATGAGATTGAAAAGGCACATCCCGATGTCTTTAACATTTTGCTGCAGATTCTGGATGAGGGTCGTCTTACTGACGGTCAGGGCCGCAAGGTGGACTTCTCAAATACTGTCATCATTATGACGAGCAACGTGGGTGCTCGTGAGATTGCTAAGCCTAATGCCATGGGCTTTGGTTCTGACGTAGGTCACCTCTCTGATGTGGAAATTCGCAGCCGTGTGATGTCAGAGCTGAAGAAGCTTTTCCGTCCTGAGTTCCTGAATCGTGTGGATGAGATTGTGGTATTCAAATCGCTCACATCCGAGCAGATTCGCGGCATTGTGGATCTTATGGTCTCCGAGCTGCGCAATCGTCTTATTGCTGAGGGTATGTCGATTGAGCTTACCGATGCTGCCAAAGATTTGGTTGCTCGTGAGGGAACCGATCCGATTTATGGTGCACGACCCCTGCGGCGTGCACTGCAGACGCTCATTGAGGATCCGCTTTCTGAACAATTGCTTCAGGCTACCTGGAAGACGGGAGACATTGTTCTAGCCGATGCCGAGGATGGAAAGATTATTTTCCGCAAAGGAGAAGGCGAGATTCCTGCCCCAACAGAGCGTGAGCATATGGAGCTTCCACATGCTCAATCATCCTGGGGTCTCGATGCTGCCACACCCGATACACATGGGGTGAGTGATAATGATCTGGCGCAGGCGACAGATTAGGTGAGATTTAAGTTGTATGAATAAGGGTGTTCGTCCTATGGGCGGGCACCCTTATTAGTATTTGGGCTTTATACTTTTAAGCGTGTGACTGTGCACTATGATGCGCCCGAAACTACCATGGGGGTGACGCATGGAAGAACAAAACGAACAACAATTGAACTCCATCGAGTCTCGTATAAACGAAGCTATACGTGCAACAGCACCTGGTACAGCTATGCGTCGAGCGCTTGACATGATCATTGCTGGGCATCTTGGTGCTTTAATATGTGTGGGCGATGTTGAACATGTTCTTGCGGCGGGTAACGACGGCTTTCCGCTCAATATTTCTTTCACCGCCAATAGGCTCTTTGAGCTATCAAAGATGGATGGCGCGGTCGTTTTAGATGGGGACCTCAATCAAATATTGAGAGCAAATTTTCATCTCAATCCCGACCCATCATTGCCCACAAGTGAAACAGGCATGCGCCATCGAACGGCGGCGCGTATGAGCCTGTTAACAAAAGCGCTAGTAATTTCTGTCTCTGAACGTCGTCAAGTTGTCAATCTGTATATAGGGGGCCGTTCACATCAGCTCAGAACAGTTCCTGAAATCATGACGCTTACGAGCCAGCTGCAAGGAACATTGCAGTCCACGCGTCAGTCTCTCGACAGGGGCCTTTTGCGCCTCTCTTCACTTGAGTTGGACAACTATGTCACGCTCAGTGATATTACGTATCTCTACAACCAATTTGAGCTGCTGCTTCTTATCGATAAAGATCTTCGCCGATATGTGATTGAGCTGGGTGCTGAGGGACGTTCTGTCGAGATGCAGCGCTCACAGTTTGTAGGCGATGTTGAAGACGAATACATTCTGATGATTCGTGACTATGCAGCTAACTCCTCTCGTGAGGAAGCGGTGCGTATTCGGTCGCAGTTCTCGCAACTTGCGGCAGACGCCTCGCTTAATTGCAAAAACGTCGCCAAGATCCTCGGGCGTGAGAATCTGAAGGAAGATAGTGTTATTACGCCGCTTGGACTGCGTACCCTTTCTCGCATTTCAGTCGTACGAGAAGGTATGGCAGACAAAATCGTGGATGAATATGGCTCTTTGCGCGAGCTGCTCGACGCTATTGAGGACAATCCTTCGCGTCTTGATGATATTGGTGTGAACAACCCCTCTATTCTGGCGGATAGCCTTACCCGTATGCATGGAGGTCAGGCGTGAAGGTCCAAACAACCCTAAAGGCTCCAGATACGTGCGCAATTATTGTTGCGGGCGGTCGTGGTGAGCGATTTGGAGATGTACGAGGTAAGCAGTTCGTTCCTCTTTGCAATCTTCCGATGGCAGCTTGGTCGCTCAAGGCATTTACAGAGGCTCCCTCCGTAGGAGCTCTTGTGGTGGTGTGTGCTCCAGAGCGTATTGATGAGATGCGCAAAGAAGTGGTGAACCCGCTTAAGCTTTCGATGCCTGTTCTCTTTGCGCCTTCTGGTTCTGTTCGACAGGCTTCTTGTTTCTCAGGGTTGCAGGTTATATCTCAGCAGTTGTCCGAACAATCATTTCCATTCGTTGCCATCCATGATGCAGCGCGGCCTCTTATCACCCCGGCTGGTATTGAGCGTGTGATAGATTGCATACGCTCAAACACAGAGCTCGATGGCGCTATTTGCGCCCGTCCTGCTGTTGATACGCTCAAAGTAGTTAAGGATGCTTCGGAGAAAAGCACAACGCCTGTTATTGTCTCTACGCCAGATCGCTCAACATGTTGGTATGCAGAGACACCACAAGTCTTTCGCTTTGAGACCATCTTTTCCGCTCATAAGCAAGCAGCTGACGATGGGTTTGTTGGCACAGACGATGCGTCTTTGATTGAGCGGCTGGGTGGCCACGTGGCGGTTGTTGATCCGGGGTGTGAAAATCTTAAAGTTACGCTTCCAGGCGATAAGACCATTGCAGAAGCAATTCTTTCGGCGCGGCAGCATGCCACTACGTCGTGTAGTGCCTAGCTATTATCTGCACTTTATCAGTTGTCCTTTTTGCTTGCGAAGCTACAATCGTGAGCACGCCAAATACCGGTCCGCGCCGCCGCGGCCGTCGCGAACCCAAGGGGTGTCAAATGCTTATATACAACAGTCAAACACATCGTAAGGAAGAGTTTAAGCCCATTGATGCTGGTCGAGTTCGTATGTATGTCTGCGGACCTACCGTGTATGACCAGATCCATATTGGCAATGCCCGTACATTCCTTTCATTCGATGTAATTCGTCGATATTTGCAATACAAGGGCTATCAAGTCACCTTTGCGCAAAACCTTACTGACGTGGACGACAAAATTATCAATCGCGCAAATGAAACAGGTACGACTGCTGCTGCGGTAGCCGAGGAGTTTTCAGCGGCTTTTATTGAGCAGATGCATCGTTTTGGGATTTTGGACCCCGATATTCGCCCTCGCGCAACACGCGAAATCGAGGCAATGCAAGACATGATTTCTCTTCTTATCGAGAAGGGCTTTGCCTACGTTGCGTCCAATGGTGACGTGTATTTCTCAGTACGGTCTGATACGCATTATGGTGTTCTTTCGGGACGTGATCTCGATCAGCTGCGTGCTGGTGAGCGCGTAGAGGTTAATGATGAGAAGCACGATCCTTTTGACTTTGCACTCTGGAAGGCAGCTAAGCCAGGGGAACCAAGTTGGCCGAGTCCCTGGGGAGAAGGACGTCCTGGTTGGCATACCGAGTGCTGTGCCATGATCCATCGCTATTTGGGAACACCCATTGATATTCATGGTGGCGGTGCAGATCTCATCTTCCCGCATCATGAAAATGAGACAGCGCAGGCAATGTGCGCCTGGAATGCTCCGCTTGCAAATGTATGGATGCACGCAGGCATGCTTCGCGTGGATGGCGAGAAGATGTCCAAGAGCCTGGGCAATTTCTACACCCTTAAAGAAGTGCTCGATAAGTATCCTGCCGATGCAGTGCGCCTGCTTATGCTGCAAACACACTATCGTGCACCTCTTGATTTTTCGTTTGAGCGTCTTGAGGGAACCGTTGGTACTGTTCAGCGCCTTAAGGGCTGTGTTCGCAATTTGAGATGGACAGCGAAGAATGCTCAAGAAGATGGCGTACTTACTGACGCAGATCGTGCATTCGGTGCCGCAATCGACGAGGCTCGTAAA
>URWR01000013.1 GCA_900551595.1 uncultured Coriobacteriaceae bacterium | reverse complement strand
TCAGCAGGCCTGCGAGGATGCACTCCAGGGACGAGTGGGAGCCATTGTTGTTCTTGATCCGTCCACCGGAGCAATTCTGGGCAAAGCCAGCTCACCAAGCTTCTCGTATGACAATATCTCGTCGGTTATCGAGAGTAATGACGGTTCAGGTGCTCTTCTCGACCGCACTACGCAGGGCCTCTATGCTCCTGGATCAACCTTTAAGGTTGTAACTATGGCAGGCTCTGGACTCGGGCCTCATGACCCCAGATACCTCCGTTGCTGCTCCTGCTGCAACTACCATTGGAGGCGCGCAGGTCACCAACGACCATGATGCCGACTACGGAACCATTAGTCTTTCACGCGCGCTTGCCGTTTCTTCTAACACGGCCTTCGGACAAGTGGGCGTTGATGTTGGTGCTGATAGGCTCGTAAGCTATGCCAATGCCTTTGGTTACGGCACTTCTTTAGGTCAGGATTTCTCATGTGCAACGTCGCTCATGCCGGTACCTTCCGAAATGACCGAGTGGGAAACTGCCTGGGCAGCTTGCGGACAACCTGTTGGACAACACGATAGCCCCGCTGGACCTCAAACGACCGTTATGCAAAACGCTGTTATTGCTGCCGCTATTGCAAACGACGGCATCGTTATGGATCCCTATCTTGTGGACCACGTGCTTTCACCAGAAGGCGCCACGGTTTCCACCACGCAGCCCCGCTCGCTTGGACAAGCAATCTCGAGCTCAACCGCCCAGCAACTCAAAGAGTCTATGCTCGGTGTTGTTGAAGACGGTACCGGTACAGCAGCTCAGGTGAGCGGCGTACGTGTTGCTGGCAAGACAGGAACTGCTCAGGTTTCTGATGGGGTTATCAATTCGCTTTATATTGGCTTTGCTCCCTATGACAAGCCTACGCTTGCCATATCAATTTGCGTTGAAGGCAACGGCGAAGACATCGAAGGCCTTGCCGCTGAGCTTGGTGGACAAGTTATGGCTACCTCGCTTGCCGTGCAATCAGAGGGGGCATAAGGAACATGAATAATGAAAAGACATATATCATGCATGCATGGGTGTTTATCCCAAACAACAAACGAACTTTAAACACAACACCGACGAGCAACATGGGATAGAGAGGGAGAGAGATGCCAGGTAGGGTCCTTGGGGGCCGGTACACGGTCCAAGACAAAATCGGCGCAGGAGGAATGGCCACGGTTTTTCGCGGTCTTGACAATGTGTTAGGACGCACGGTTGCCATTAAGACAATGCTTCCTCAATATGCATCTGACCCATCTTTTGCTGCACGTTTTAAGCAAGAGGCACAGGCAGCTGCAGCACTTCAGAGTCCATACATTGTCTCGGTCTACGACTGGGGCAAAGATGGTGAGACGTACTACATTGTTATGGAGTACCTGCGTGGCACCGATCTTAAGAGTGGCATTCGCAAGCACGGTGCGCTCGATTGCCGCAAGGTAGCACAAATTGGCTCACAAATTGCGCAGGCTCTCTCTGTTGCCCACAAGCACGACATTATCCATAGAGATATCAAGCCGCAGAACATCATGGTTCAGCCCGACGGCAATATCAAAGTCATGGACTTTGGTATTGCACGAGCAAAGAACAGTCACCTCACACAGGACAACAATGTTCTTGGCACGGCGCACTATGTCTCTCCGGAACAAACACAGGGCAAGGAGCTCGGCCCAACATCTGATATCTACTCCCTCGGTATCGTGATGTATGAGGCAGCTACCGGCCAAGTGCCCTTCCAGGGCGATGACGCCATTTCTGTAGCGCTCAAGCAAGTACAAGAGCAGCCCGTTCCTCCCAGCCAAATCAATCCCAATGTCGATGCGCAGCTTGAAGGAATTATTCTTCGCTGTATGCAGAAGAACCCTCAAGATCGCTTCCAGACTGCAGACGAGCTTGCACGTGTTTTGCGTGATTATCTTGCTGGTCGTATGGCTGCTGTATCCAGTGCAACCGCTATTCCAACACCCATCGCTGGACAAACCCAGCGCATGGGCCAGGTCACCCCACCTATCTCACCAAACGGACGTACTTCAACCCGTATTCCTTCTCAGCATATTGGTGAGTCAGCAACAAACGAAGCTGAGAAACGCTCGCGGTCGCGCAGGAACAAAATTATCGCGGGGGTTATTGTTGCCATTATCGCCATCGTTGGAATTGTTGTTGCTGTAAGCGCAATGAACTCCAACTCCGCACGTCAAGAAGTGCCGAACTTTGTAACGCTCACACAAGATCAGGCGACTTCACAAATCGAAAACTCCGACTTCTTTGAAGTTGGCGAGATTACGGAAGAATACAGCGCGAATGTAGAAGAAGGCCGCATTATTGAGCAGGATCCAAGTGCTGGTACGCAGGTTACTAAAGGAACCAAGATTAATCTCGTTGTCTCGCGTGGACCAGAGCCTGCTGCTGATGTAACCGTTCCTGACTTGCAGAACAAAACGCCTGCTGAGGCAGAAAAAGAGCTTGAAAGCCTTGGTCTGCGCGGGCAAGCAGGAGAATCTGTTTACTCCGACGATGTTGCAAATGGCTTGGTGTGTGGACAGTCGGTAGCACCTGGTTCAACCGCTAAGGCTGGAGATACTATCACGTACCAGATCTCGCTCGGACCTCAGAATTTGGCCGTTCCTGACGTGACCGGAAAGTCTGAAACGTCTGCCACGAGCGAACTTCAGGCAGCTGGCTTTGAGGTAAATGTTGAGTATCGTAACAGCAGCAGTGTAGAAGCTGGTTTGGTAATCAGTTACTCGCCCACAAGCGATCAGCCCAAGGGCACCACCATTACCATTACTGTTTCGGATGGTCCTGCCTACACACCGTCATATCCGAGCGGCGGCAACTCAAATTCTGATTCTTCTGATTCGGATTCATCAGATTCCAGCGATTCCTCAAATAGTGGTTCTGATTCAGGATCAGACTCAGATTCCTCTGACAGCAGCAGCTCAACGTCATAGTTTCGTTTGTTGCGTTACTTTGAAGCCCGGTGCAACACGTACCGGGCTTTTTTCATGGCGTTCGAAGAATCTGACCGCGCTCTTTCATAAAGCCCTCGCATGCTTCCACCTCAAAGATACATGTTGTACTGTTCGTTGTAAGTGTTATATTTACAACGATTGTGAGGTACTAGGTCACTTCTGTACGACCTGACATGAGAGGATCATCGATGCAAATATCAACACGTTTTACTATTGCTATCCACACCCTGCTCTGTATCCAGTATTTTTCTCCAGAGCACAAGACCACATCTACTTTTATTGCTCAAAGCGTCAACGTAAATCCGGTTATTATCCGCAAGACACTTGGACAGCTTAAAGACGCTCATATTGTTACGGTTGAAGCGGGTGTTGGCGGGGCTTCTCTTGCTCGTCCTGCAAACCAAATTACACTCCTCGATGTGTATCGAGCTGTCGAGTGTGTTGATGGCACACTCTTTAATTTCCATCCCAATCCCAATGAAGCATGTCCTGTTGGTCGAAATATTCATGAGGTGCTTGATGCAGAGCTTCTTGCAGCTCAGCAAGCGCTTGAAGATCGCCTTGCCAAGACAACACTTGCCGATCTAACCGATAGATTAACCGGCCAAATCACAGAGCAAAACGCTTAGATTGTCTGGTGGAGTTATGCAGTTCATAAACGCTCGTTCACAAAGTCAGACTCCTCAACAACAGATTGATCGTCTTATTGAAGCCTTTGGGCAGGCTGATGCCATTGTTATTGGTGCAGGGGCAGGACTCTCCACCTCTGCAGGGCTTACCTATTCAGGAGCTCGCTTTACGCAATGGTTTGATGATTTTGAGCGCGCCTACGGCATCCATGACATGTATTCCGGCGGATTCTTTCCCTTTTCCTCTCTTGAAGAGCAATGGGCCTATTGGAGCCGATTTATCTATTGCAATCGCTATGGATGCGCTGTCGGAGCCCCCTATCAAACTCTTTATGAGCTCGTATGTGATCGAGATTATTTTGTTCTGACCACAAATGTTGATCATCAATTTCAGAGAGCAGGGTTTGAGAAGGAGCGTCTTTTCTATACACAAGGAGATTATGGTTTATGGCAATGCAGCAAGCCTTGTCATCTAAAAACCTATGACAATCGCAGTGCTGTTTTTGCCATGCTGGAGAGCCAGGGCTATGTCCAAGACAACGATGGTATCTTTAGGCTTCCCGCCGACACTACGCCAGCAATGCAAATTCCAACGGATCTTGTTCCACACTGTCCTGTATGCGGCAGACCCTTCGCGATGAATCTCCGTGCAGATAACACGTTTGTAGAAGACCGTGGCTGGCACCAGGCAGCACAGCGATGGGCAGATTTCCAGCAGCATCATCAAGATATGCACGCTCTCTATCTCGAGCTTGGTGTGGGATATAACACACCCTCCATCATTAAATTCCCTTTCTGGAATGACGTTAGCAAGAACCCTCAGGCAACGTATGCTTGCATAAACCTTGGGGAATCACTTGCTCCTGCCGTCCTAGAACATCAGGCAATTCTCATTGATGCTGATATTGCATCAACGCTGTCTTCGCTTAAAGGACATCTAAGCCTCTCCTAACAAACAGTTTGACCAAGACTTTGTGCCTTTCCCTTTGTTGTAATCATTCTTATTACAACGTGCGGACTTTATGGAGTCCCGTCATTCTTAGTTGTAACTATTGTATTTACAACGTAACTGCTGTTTACTACATATTGTCAGAGTTGTAATAGCGATTATTACAATACAGATGAACAGAAGAAAGGTCTTGCTATGAAAATCGCAGTTGTTTACTCAAATGGTCGTGTTGGTCAATTTGTTGTAGAGGAAGCCATCAAGCGCGGACATGATGTGACCGCTATCGCACGAGGGGACAATAAATCTTGCTCTGAGCAGTACCTTAATAAGGATCTCTTTGACCTTACCCCCGAAGACCTTGCTGATTTTGATGCCGTCGTAGATGCATTTGGTGCATGGACTCCTGAGACACTTCCTCAGCATTCTAGCTCCCTTAAACATCTGTGCGATATTCTTTCAAACACCGATGTTCGTCTTGTTGTTGTGGGCGGTGCTGGCAGTCTTTATGTTGACCCCGAACATACTGTTTGTGTTAAGGACGGAGCAGACTTCCCTGAGGTGTTCAAACCTCTCGCCAACGCAATGGGCGAGGCGCTTACCGAGCTTCGTGAGCGCTCAGATGTGAAGTGGACCTACATCTCTCCTGCTGGGGATTTCCAAGCAGATGGTGAGTGCACAGGTGCCTACATCCTCGGCGGAGAGGAACTTACACTGAACGAGCGCGGCGAATCCATCATTTCGTACGTTGATTATGCTCTTGCGCTTGTTGATGAACTTGAGCGCAATAATGATGCTCATATCCAACAGCGTATTTCTGTCGTACGCCGTTAGTGAACAATACATCTGGCTCAAGACCCCCTCTTGAGTCAGATGTTCGACAGAGAGGTGCATCATGAACGAGATTAGGATGCAGGAACTTCTTGTTTCTACAACAAACTGGCTCATTCAAGAGAGACAAACTCAAGGCGGCTGGCTTCCCACTTCTCTGCCAACTTCTGATGCTTCGATTCCTGAGCTTTGGGCGTGCTTTAGAGCGCTTGTAAATACGCGCAAGCCAGTTCCTGCCGATAAGCATTTTCTCACTGAGCAGAACGAACTGCTCCAAGGGATAATTGCAGAGCGTGGTATATGCACCCTTGCAGACACCACACCGGCACCCAACAATTCTCAGTTACGCCTCATTCAGAGCGATATTACGCTGCTCGCAGCTGATGCCATTGTTAATGCAGCAAATTCAGGCATGACAGGATGTTGGTAGCCACTTCATTCGTGTATTGATAACGCTATCCATACGTTTGCTGGCGTACAGCTACGCCTTGAATGTGCTCAGGCAATGGCAGAACAAGGTCATCCCGAACCAACTGGCTACGCTCGAATCACACAAGCCTATAACCTACCATGCCAGCGTATTATTCACACCGTAGGCCCCATTGCACAAGGATTCCTCTCAGACGCTCAAAGCCAACAGCTTGCACAGTGCTATAACGCTTGCCTCGATGCAGCTTTGGCAAGCAGACTCTCCAGTATTGCATTCTGTTGTATCTCTACGGGCGTTTTTGGATTCCCACAGGACAAAGCAGCTCATATTGCCGTTACGACAGTTAGTCAATGGCTCGCTGACCATCCTCAATCGAACATGACCGTCGTTTTTGACGTCTTTCTCGATGAGGACAGGCAGCTTTATAGCAATTTGCTTGGCATACGCTGAATTACTGGAACCTATGCAAAAAAGGCCAGAGGCTTTTCTATGCCCCTGGCCTGCTATTTCCTGGTGCCCCCGGGCCGATTCGAACGGCCGACACCCGCTTTAGGAGAGCGGTGCTCTATCCCCTGAGCTACGGAGGCGAATGTAAAGATACCGCGGCGCTATTTTAGCATGTGCAGCATATTATGCCGCTGTGGAACTGCCCTTCTTGCCCTTGCGACGACGACGCGCGCGACGCTCGGCAATATCCTCTTTGATGATAGCGTCAAGACGCTTTACGCTCATTCCACGGCACTTATCATCAGCAGCACGGCGCAGTGGACGAATACGCACGAGGTCGTAAACGAGACCGCCAATAATACCGCCATAAGCAAGGATAAGCGAGACGAGCGTGAACATACCCCAGCCCGTTGAAACATCAGTGCTAGCCCCTACAGGTGCAGCGATATAGAGCACAACAAAGGAAGAGGCCGTCATAACAAGGCCGATAATAACGAGAATCCACCAGCGAATACGACGCTTGCGATACAGTGGATCTTTTGCCAGCACAATATTGGTAGCGGTGGCCAAACGATCTCGATTGCGCTCTTCTTCCATCTTCTGCTGCTTGCGCTGCTCACGCGTCAGATTTGAAGTGGATTTAGTTGCTGCTCTTGATGAAGGACCTGCCGCAACAACACGAACACCCTGCGCAGCCTCACGAGCCGGCTTTGCACGCGTTGCTGAGCGCTTCTCAAATCCTGTTGAAGCGACATCTTCCGTCTGCTCGTCTTTAGAGCGGCCCTTCTTACCACCTTTTTCCTCGCCACGATCACGAGGAGGCAGATTCTTATCGGCAGCTCGCTGCTGAGCGATCTCCTCGCGAGCTCCTTGCAACGTATCACGCAGAGACATGAGACTCCTTCATTGGAACGAACGTATCACCAGTAATGATCTGGAATGCCTCCTGATAACGCTCAGAAGTACCGCGGACAACATCTTCTGGCAGGTGTGGAGGTTCTCCAGTCATGTCCCAATTTGCCCGCAGCCAGTCGCGCACAAACTGTTTGTCATAGGAAGGCTGAACCTTGCCCTCTTCATAGCCCTTTGCAGGCCAGAAACGACTGGAATCGGGAGTGAGGCACTCATCGATAAGCGTGAGCTCGCCGTCAATAATGCCAAATTCAAACTTCGTGTCAGCAATAATAATGCCGCGCGTAGCAGCATACTCAGCCGCAGCTTTATAAATAGCCAAAGAAGCATCCTTGAGCTTGGCAGCCATCTCATCGCCAACAATCTCACAACAACGCTCGAAGGAGATGTTCTCGTCATGCTCGCCAATCTCGGCCTTAGTAGAAGGCGTAAAGATAGGCTCAGGAAGCTTTGAGGCCTCTGTCAGTCCGTCGGGAAGCTTGATTCCGCAGACGGTACCGTCCTGATCGTAGGTCTTCTTGCCAGAGCCGGTAAGATAGCCGCGCACAATGCACTCAATCGGCAGGGTTTCTGCCTTCTTGACCAGCATTGACCTTCCCAGGAGATAATCCTCATAAGCGCGATAGCGCTCAGGGAAATCTGCGGGATCCATCGAAATCATGTGGTTGGGGATAAGATCGGCAAAGCGGTCGAACCAAAACGCCGAAATTCGAGTAAGAACCTCACCCTTGTGAGGAATTTCGTCTGGCAAAACGAAATCGTACGCACTAATACGGTCGCTTGCCACCATAAGCAGGGCATCGCCGCAGTCGTAGATATCTCTCACCTTGCCATGAGAATCCGGTCGCAGGTCCGCTGTTGTCATATTCGAGAACTCCTTTTTATACCGAAGCACATATGCAGCATAAAAGCATATGCAACTATAAGCTAGCTTTCAATTGTAGCCGATGAAGACTGTTCTGCCTTGTACTCACGCGGAAGATGCAGTGTAAACATAGTTCCCTTGCCAAGCTCAGACTCCACCGAAATATAACCGTGGTGTCTATCAGCAATTTCTTTAGCAAGAGCCATGCCTACACCCAAGCCACCAGAAGCACGTTCACGCGATGCATCTGAACGCCAGAAGCGGCTAAAGACCTTGGGCAAGTCCTCTTTTGCAATACCAATGCCGGTATCGGATACAGAGATAAGCACATCTCCTTTGCCCTGCGCAACGTTGACAACAACCCAGCCGCCTTCAGGGGTATACCGCAGTGCATTACTCATAAAGTTCACCACTGCTTGGCGAACCATATCTCTGTCAACACTCGCATAGCACTCACGATGTGGTGTCTCAGAAGTAAACAGAAGGCGCAAACCTCTATCGGCAAAAAGCTGTTCTTGAGAAGTAACCAGCCCGCGCACCAGTCCAACAATATCAGTGCGTTTTGGCTCAAACTTCGTTTTGCCATTTTCCATACGAGACAGCTGAAGCATAGCGTCCACCAAACGCGAAAGACGTCTGGTTTCATCAGCAACAGTTCCCAAATGTTTGTCATCTGTTGGAAGCACGCCATCCTGCATGGCTTCCACGGTTGCCATCATTGCCATGAGCGGTGTACGAAGCTCATGGGCAACATCGCTTGTCAGGCGGTGTTCGAGCTTAAGATCGCGCTCGAGCGTGGTAGCCATCTCATCGAATGTCTCGCCGAGCTCGCCGATCTCATCTTCACCAGAAAGCCCTGTGCGCGCCGATAGTTCTCCATTACGGATCTGTTTGGCTGTAGAGGTCACACGCTTCAAAGGATCGGTCAGCGACCGAGAAACAAAAACGCCAAGGATACAGGCAAACGCCACTGCAATAGCAGCAGCCGTCCAAATCGCACCATATGAATTGGAGCGAAATGCAGCATCGGAGCGCGTAAGCAGGACATCCGAACCGTTTGCCCATACTCGAACCGTGCCGACCTTTTCATCATTTACACGTATGGAAGCAGTAACATAGGCATCCGAGCTTTCGGGTGCACGGGACACGGGTTCAGCTGGCATACTGCCCTCTGAACCGCTTCCGCGAGAACTTTGAGCAGGAACAACCCAGGTATCGTCGTAAATGACGGTTCCATCAGCATTTAAAACCTGAATACCTGCATCGGCAGAAGTCGAAGTAGCAGAACTCGCATAGGAGAGGACCTCGTTCGTCCAGCCGCCTTCCTCCTCATAATGCAGCGCAAGCTCGCTGGCCGTTGCGTTAGCAAGCTGCTGCATATTAGAGCGAGCATAGCGCTGGAACTGTCCCTCCCACACAAAGGAGAGGATGAATACAAGAATGCCCACCGTCATGATGGCGGTAAGGGCAAACGTTATAGTGAGGCGCGCGCCAAAAGTAATTGTCCGCCTCGTGCCCGAGCGCAGCGTCTTCCAAGATGCGTGAGGCGAGTCCGATGAGGACTCGCCTGCATCTGATTGCCGCGCTCGCTTCCCAATAACGAAGTGAGCCACAAGCAAACCCGCCTATTACGATTATTCAGCTGCGTCCTGGGACTTCTCTGGTGCCTCGAAACGGTACCCAACCCCATGGACGGTATACAGCCAGCGAGGATTACGAGGATCATCGCCGAGCTTAGCACGGAGATTCTTCACGTGGGAATCGATCGTGCGCTCATAGCCCTCAAAGTCGTAACCCAAGACCTTCTCAACAAGCTCCATACGTGTATATACACGACCAGGATAGCGTGCAAGCGTGGTGAGGAGCTTGAACTCAGAAGCGGTGAGGTCAACCTCTTTGCCCTCAACCAATACCTTATGACCTGAAATATCAATGACAAGATCGCCGAAGTCGAGCACCTCAAGCTGGGGCTCAGCCTCAACATGGACGCGCCTCAAAAGTGCACGCACACGAGCGATAAGCTCGCGCGGAGAGAACGGCTTAATTAGGTAGTCGTCCGCACCAAGCTCAAGACCAATGATGCGGTCCTCCACCTCACCTTTTGCCGTGAGCATAATAATGGGCACATCGGACGTGTCGCGAATAGCGCGGCAAACACGCTCTCCCGAAAGTTTCGGAAGCATGAGGTCGAGAACGATAAGATCGAACGTATGCTTCTCGAACTCCTCGAGAGCCGACTGTCCGTCCCCTACCCCTCGAACCCAATATCCTTCGCGCTCGAGATATGCTGCCACCGCATCACGAATGGCAACTTCGTCTTCTACCAGCAAAATCTTTTTAACATCCGGAGCCATGGCTGGCCTCCTTTGTAGGCATGCATCATAACACGGCCCATCCGCGTTATAGGCTATCTCACGTTACCACAGGTCCACGTATGAGGTCAGCCTTCAACCTCAAGATGGACCATTTCTTTTACACATCCTATCCTGTTTCTGTGGCAAGCGGAAAGACTCTTACCACAACGCTTGCAGGCAATCCTGTATTTTCGTCTTTGACCGTTGAAAAGGTTACGAAGCGCGAACATTCTCCATCGGATGCTGGGTATTCTCCGTAATCCAATGCGCGGTCGTTGGCGGTGAGAACCGAATAGGTTTGGTCTTCGGTATTAACAGCAAAATAGGAAGCATTGCTCTTTATGAGATACAACCCCGAAGAGGTACCCGCAACCTGTGCCGATGGCTCGCGCGCCAAAGATATAAACGGTCCTTGACCTGCACCTATATAGGTTCCCATATTGCCCAGCAAGCCACCCGAACCGTAGTTTGCCTCAATGGAGAAAACAAACGAATCGCCAATTCTTGTGGCATAAAACGGATGAACGCTTGCCGGCAATACGAGCTGATCAACCACTGAAGATAGATTGTCTGACAAATCGTATGCCGTTATGCCGTAGTAGGTTCCTTCATCGGCGCGCACACGAGGTGCCAAAGTAACCGTGCTTCCCGAAACAGAAGGAGCGCACCCAAACCTACCAGGTGATTCCACAACAGAAGTTGCATCGGAACCGCCTAATGTCCAGAAATAACAAAACGAATGATCTTGACGTTTTGACCCTTTAGCCGAAGGCATGTTAAGCCAAATGACATGATCGGCTGAGCAAGCTATTTGAGGGGGATCGTAATCGGAGTTTCCCTCCGCTAGCTTTGAAGGGCTGCCTTGAGCAGCACCTTCACTCAGGGCCGTTGCATAGAGCACCCATGAACGCGTGAGCATATCGAGTTCAACCCAAGCGTAAACCGAGTCAGAGCACCGAGCGTCATACACAACCCAGCCAGAGCCTTCGCTAATGCATTCTGGAACCACATCTACCAGTGTTCCCGATTCAATCGAAAGTGCAGACCCCTTGATCATTTGGGTAGCAGTGTTGCCTGCAGCCAACACAGGAAGCCAGCTTCCCTCTGCTGCAAACAACACGCTCCCCAATGGAAGTTCCCAGCTTGCTGAAGCGGTGAGCGCAAGGTCGGCCTCTGAATAAGTATCGAGGATGCTTGTTGCCGATCCATCGTCTACAACCGTAGGGTTTCCCACCTGCTTCTCGTCTTCCGATGAGCAGCCAGACACAAGCTGAACAGCTGCAACCGCCACACCCGTAGCAGCCGCTCCTTTAAGAAGCGTGCGCCGCGAAAACGGCCTGCTCCATGAGCTCTTATGACGTTTCGACTGCATCATTGTTTATGAAACGACACCGCACGTAAAGCATGCGTCAATTGGTCGGCACAAGACGTGGAGCGAGCTCCGCACGTGTTACCTTCCAGAATTTCGCAAACACTATCAACAGACATACCGCGAACCAGCTTGCTAATTGCCTTCAGGTTGCCATTACATCCACCAACAAAAGAAATCGACTCGATGGTTTTTCCATCGTCGGTAAGCTCTACATGGATGTTGCGAGCACATACGCCACGCGGCTTATAGTCATAAGAAATCATATAGACAAGCTCCTCAATCAGTCGAAGCTGAGGGTGCCCAAGCGCTCAAATACAACGTCAACACGTGTGAGGAAGCTCCACGGATCAAAAATACGATCGAGCTCTTCGCTGCTTACCGTACAACGCGGATCCGCCTCGAGTTTCTCACGGAAGGTTGTTCCACCTGTGCACTGCTGCACCTCTCGCCATGTTGCCATAGCGTTTTCCTGAACAATTTTGTAGGCCTCTTCACGTGTTATACCCGTCTCGACAAGAGCCAATAGCACTTTCGAAGAGAAAATAAGTCCACGGGTCTTGTTGAGGTTTGCCTTCATTTGCTCGGGATAGAGGATAAGGCCGTCAACAATGCGGATCAGGCACTGATACATATGGTCAAGTGCAATAAAGCTATCCGCCTGAGCAACACGCTCTGCAGAGCTGTGGGAAATGTCACGCTCATGCCAAAGTGCAACATTATCAAAAGCAACCTGTGCATTTGCCTTGACTACGCGGCTCAGTCCACAGACCTTCTCGACCGTAATAGGATTGCGCTTGTGAGGCATAGCGGAAGAACCCTTCTGCCCCTTCTTAAATGGCTCTTCTGCCTCAAGCGTATCGGTCTTTTGCAGATTGCGAATTTCGGTTGCAATGCGCTCACAGGTAGCTGCGCAGGTAGCAAGCACACCCGCAAGATAAGCATGGTGATCACGGCTAATAACCTGTGTTGAGAGCGGATCGTGAGCAAGACCAAGGTGCTCACATACGTATTCCTCTACAAAAGGATCGATGGAGGAGTAGGTGCCAACAGCACCAGAAATGGCGCCAAAGGCCACGTTTTTACGAGCGTCAATAAGGCGATCAAGATCGCGACGCAATTCCCAAGCCCAGCTACCAAACTTCATGCCAAAAGTCATGGGCTCAGCATGGATGCCGTGTGTGCGTCCAACACAAAGCGTATCGCGCTCTTCAAAGGCGCGGCGAAGGCAAATCTCGCCAAGGCGACGGCAGTCCTCAATAAGAAGATCGGTTGCTTGAACCAGCTGATAGCACAGAGCCGTGTCGCCCAGATCGGAGCTCGTCATGCCAAAGTGAACCCAGCGGCTGGGTTTAGGCTCTCCCTCGGGCACTTCACGGTCGATGTACTCGCCCATGTTGGTGAGAAATGCAATAACGTCATGATTGGTTACTGCCTCAATAGCGTCTACCTCGTCCTTATTAAAATCCGCATGCTCGCGAATCCACGCTGCCTCTTCGCGCGTGATGCCAATCTTTCCCATCTCAGCGTGTGCCTCGCAGGCAAGCACCTCAATCTCTTGCCAGATGGCATACTTATTCTCCAGCGAGAAGATGTGGCCCATTTCCGGACGGGTATAGCGGTCAATCATGAAGTCTCCTTCGTAGGAACAAGCAGGATAAAGCCGATACAACACAATACCGATAATGAACAGCAGTACAAACTCTGTTCATGTACACCATGTAAAGACTACCGACGGCGCTTACGAAGCACAATAGCCGCGATAATAACAACAACTGCGATAATTAAGAGCACCACCGGGGCAACAGTATTCGTAGGGTCAAATGTCCGAGGCAGTTGCTGAGATATATCAATCATTTTGCCTTTTCCTCTTTTTCAAAGACATCTGCTACTGAGACAGGCTGCTTATTCGTCTGATTCTTGAGCAATCTCTTTCTTATCCGTGGCTAATACCGCGCGCGCTTCTGCAAGTTGTTCAACCACAGCATCATGACCAGTGCCACCATAAGTAACACGGGCATTTGCAATGCCTGCAGGATCAAGATCTTTCACAATGTCTGCCTCAAACAGAGGACTTGCAGCCTGGAATTCCTCCAGCGTGAGATCCTCTAAGCCCTTATCGTGCTTCTCGCAATACAACACCAGCTCTCCTACCACGCGGTGAGCGTCGCGGAAGGGCATTCCTTTTTTAGCGAGATAGTCGGCCACATCGGTAGCTGCAGTAAACCCAGTTTTTGCCTGCGCAAGCATAACGTCTGAATGTACTGTCATCGTTTCTATCATGCCAGCAGCTATCTCCATGCAATCTGAGAGCGTATGCGCTGCATCCAAAGGCCCTTCTTTGCACTCTTGCAGGTCTTTGTTATAGGCAAGCGGAAGCGACTTCATCGTGGTGAGAAGCGCCATAAGGTCGCCATACACACGACCAGTCTTGCCACGAGTAAGTTCAGCAAAGTCAGGATTCTTCTTCTGCGGCATGATGGAAGAGCCTGTAGCATAGCTATCCGAAAGCGTGATAAATCCGAACTCGGTTGTGCTCCAAAGGACAATCTCCTCACATAGACGTGACAGATGCATCATGCTCACCGAGCAGGCATATTCCAGGTCAAGTAGATAATCCCTGTCAGACACAGCGTCCATTGAATTGGGAATGGTGCGCGAGAATCCCAAAAGCTTGCTTGTGCGTTTGCGATCGAGCGGATAGGTGGTGCCCGCCAGCGCCGCCGCTCCAAGCGGATTTGCATCCGCTGCGGTTTGAGCGGCTACAAGGCGCGTAAAGTCCCGCGAGAACATCCAAAAATATGCCAGCAAGTGATGGCCTAACAACACTGGCTGTGCATGCTGAAGATGTGTATAGCCAGGCATGACAACATCAAGGTTCTTCTCAGCAGCATCGAGAAGAACCCGGCGAAGTGCGATATTTCCCTGGATGAGATGGTTGCAGAGATCTTTTGCAAGCAGACGCAGATCACACGCAACCTGGTCGTTGCGCGAACGCCCGGTATGTAGACGCGCTCCCGGCGTTCCAATTTCGCGCGTGAGCTCTCCTTCTACTGCCATATGAACATCTTCATCGTTCACATCCCATATAAAGGAGCCATCTTCAATGCGCTGAGCGATGCGCTGAAGCCCTTCATCAATTGCAGCCTGATCTTCTCCAGAAATTATCCCCTGCTCGGCAAGCATGCGTGCATGAGCACGACTACCAGCAATATCTTGCGACGCCATGGCCTTATCTACCTCAAGTGAGGCTCCAAATTCCTGCGTAAACGCATCGACACCCTTTTCAAATCTGCCGCCCCACAATGCCATGATGCACCCTTTCGTCGTAAATCTGGTACCTTTCAAGCTTAATCGAGAAACGCTCCCACACTGCGCACAATAAGAAGTGCATACAGCATGAGAGCGTCATATTGGTCGCTGCTCTACGCAGCTTTATAGATGTGTCGTTTCATGGAACGAACGTTCAGAGCTCTAGAGTGCCGACTGCATACCGCTGCCAGGACCCTGTACACGTGACCATGTCCTTGACTGCAGGCCATGAAGCTCAATGAAGCCCTTTGAAGCGGTGTGATCAAAGGTGTCGCCCTCGTCATACGTTGCCAGACCGTAATCATACAGGCTGTAAGGCGAACGCATGCCATCAACAAACAGACCGCCCTTGCAGAGCTTAAGACGCACTTCACCGGTGACATACTTCTGTGTGTAGGCGTTGTAGGCATCAATGGCCATACGATTCTGCGAGAACCAAAGGCCGTTATACACAGCGTGCGCCCAGTCAACATCAAGCTTTGCCTTCTCGCGCAAGCACTCTGCATCCAAGCAAAGGCTTTCAAGCGTTTGGTGTGCCTGAATAAGCAGCAGCGATGCAGGGCACTCATAGCACTCACGGCTCTTAATACCAACAACACGATCTTCGATTACATCGATGCGGCCAAAGCCATTTCTTCCTGCAATCTCGTTTGCCTTGATAATAACGTCGAGAAGTGACATCTTCTCGCCATTGATAGAAGTCGGGATACCGCCCTCAAAACCAATGACAACAGTTTCAGGCTCATTGGGGCAATCCTCGGGATTAGCCGTCATAGTCCAAATGTCTGAAGGTGGTGTGTTCCATGTGTCCTCAAGGACACCACACTCAATAGCGCGTCCCCAAAGATTGTCGTCAATGGAGTAAGGACGCTTGCGCGTTGTGGGAACTGGCACGCCATGAGCCTCTGCCCATTCCATCTCTTCTTCACGTGTGGTGAGATTCCACTCACGCACCGGTGCAAGAATAGTAAGTGAAGGATCGAGACCGTGGATGCAGGTGTCAAAACGCACCTGATCGTTGCCTTTGCCTGTGCACCCATGCGCAACATATTTCGCACCGTACTGATGCGCCAAGTCAACAATATGCTTCGCAATAAGGGGACGAGAAAGCGCAGAAAGCAGCGGGTAGGTACCTTCATACTTGCCATTAGCCCAAATGGCTTTTGAAAGGATGACGTCAGCATACTCCTCACGCATATCAATTGCTTCGGAGACAATAGCACCGAGGTCAAGCGCCTTCTGCTTCGTTGCAGCGAGGTCTTTCTCATCCTGTCCGACGTTGCCGCAAATAGCAATGACGTCAAGATTCATCTCAACCTGAAGCCACTTAACAATTACCGAGGTATCAAGGCCACCTGAGTATGCAAGCACGACCTTTTCTTTAGGAGTATCTGTCTGAGGGGTTTGTCCTGTAGCGGTCATGAAAGTCTCCCTATTCTCTCCGCCGTTATTCCTGCTATTGGAAATTGTTTGCTCATTGTTGGATTTGAGAAATGAAGCGCTTTGCGATGGGCTTTATCAACAAATACGAAATCCCATACGAGCGCTCTAGAGGCGCAGCGTTCGCCAGAAAAAAGCACCCGGCGTGCCAGGTGCTGTTCACATTTGTAAGCAGTATGCTTAAGGACTGAGAACTACGCGCGCTGGCTTCGCTGCTAGATTCGTCGAGCCTGGCGTCGGAGGTCCATCATCTGAGTGAGCATGTTCTGCATTGTGGGCCTCCTCTCAAAGTCGAATGAATAATCGAAGTGATCTGCAGTTCTCTTCTGATGGATGAGACTTTACAAGAGAACAACATTTCAGAACTACCGAAATAGAGAAATACGGCAATTTTTTAATAAAAACTTCGGCAATTTTTTGCTTATTTAGCAATATTTCATAAGCCGCACTCACAACATAACGGCAAGAAAAAACGGACGCCATAAAAGACGTCCGTTTTAACAATCTCTGGTGCGTCCTGTGGGGGTCGAACCCACGGCCTTGGGATTAAAAGTCCCCTGCTCTGCCAACTGAGCTAAGGACGCATAGCGCATTAGCGATTTACTAGGATAGCGATTCTAACCCATTGAGGGCAAGACCTGATTGTAGATTATCACGCTATTCCCACGCCCATTGCCCATTTATAAAGAATGGAACCTCTTTTCCATCGGCTGTGATGCCGGTAATTGCTAAGTCATCTGACCCAATCATAAAGTCAACGTGCGTATGTGACTTGTTCACGCCCTTTTCTGCAAGTTCTTCTGCTGTCATTTCATAGCCTCCCTCATAACAATCAGGAAAGCCCATGCCCAGTGCTAGATGACAGCTGGCATTCTCGTCGTAAAGTGTGTTGTAGAAGATAAGTCCGCTCTGCCGGATAGGAGTGTTTTTAGAAATAATGGCGCATTCGCCGAGTCTGCGCGCTCCATCATCAGTTTCAAGAATCTCTTCCAAAACAGAAGCACCACGTTCAGCACCAAAATCAACGACGCGACCATCTTTAAATTCAAACCAAAAGTCGCTCACTAGCAGACCGTTATGTACGAGCGGCAGCGCCGAAACGACCCTGCCTTGCGCACGACGACAATCTGGCGAAGTAAAGACTTCCTCAGTTGGAATGTTCGGAAAGAATGCCGTGCCATCTTGCGTCCGTGCGGCACCGCCCTCCCAGATGTGTTTATCGGTAAGGCCAACTATAAGATCGGTTCCATTTGATGACGTGTAGTGCAGAGACTCAAAATGCATGCCGTTGAGCTGGCGTTTATTCTTTTCGAAAGCCGCATTATGCGTCTCCCACTCACCGTGCGGATCTTCTCCATCGGCTCGTGAAGCACGTAAAATGGCAGCCCAAAGTCGATACAGAGCCTCTTCTTCTGAGACATCGGGAAATACCTGACGCGCCCAAGCGGCTACTGGCACACCGCCAATACACCATGCATTGCGACCAAAATCCATGCCATCACGAAATGCTCGACATTGCATATTTCGTGCACGGAGCGCCGTGGCAGGCTTAGCAGGATCTATGCCTTTCAGTGCAGACGGATCTTCTCCGGAAAGAAACAGAAACGCCGCACCATTCTCTGCAAGCGTGTTGAGTTGATCACGCTTCCAAGCAGGCACGGTTTCAAAATATTCGCGAGGTAGATTTTCATACTCTAGGCGAGAGATGCGTTCGTCTCCCCAAATTACGGTTACATGCCCAGCCCCAGCTTCATAGCCTGCTTTCACTACAAGACGTGCAAATTCATATGCTTCAACAGGAGCATTCACTACGAGTTCCTGGCCTGGTTTTATGGCAACACCATCACAGACAAGGAGCTCGGCGTAATTTGCTATTTCATCTTCCAGCGCTCGCATTGAGGCACGGCATTCAGCACTCGTAAAGGGAGCGGTCATTCGTTCAATCATCCTCTCAAATATGGTCCATTCCAAATCTGCCGGAAAAAGAATACCCGACCTCCGCGCTTTCAATACAGCTCGTGGCGAATGAGACGGGCGTGCGGCAGATTCTCATAAAAAACGGCCTAACTAATTGTTAGACCGATAAAATCAATGGAGCGGGCAACGGGACTCGAACCCGCGAATGTCAGCTTGGGAAGCTGATGCCTTACCACTTGGCGATGCCCGCTTGCGAGAGCTGATTCTACCACACTCTGCCGAGAAGAACGGTGGCACCTCAGGCGTCCACGCGATGCGCACGAGCGAATCAAAACCCCTGGGCTCGGCCATTGCCCTCTTGGCCCGGCC